>JAKAAT010000006.1 GCA_021802205.1 Thermoplasmata archaeon | reverse complement strand
TTAGATAGGGGAGGATGTCACAGAGAAGATCATTCAACTGAAGTGATAAACTATGGATATAAGCTTAAATTAATAATCAGCAATGGCTTTAACCATCCTCCAGGGAGCCTACAATTTGTCAAAAACTGAATGTGTAAATAGTATAGCAGGGTATAATATTATTAAATAAATGTAACATATAAATAGAATAATTTAGAAAAGATTTTATTTTATGTTTATCTTATCTATATTAATGGACAAAAGTGTAGAAGATCGATTAGTTGAGCAACAGGAAAAAATAGAACGTAAATTTCAGGGAATCGGTAAAGGTAAATATGCACGTATCCTGAAAATGGCAAAGAAGCCCAATGGTAATGAATACACAAAAGTTGTCCTTATAGCAGGATCGGGTATTATTCTCTTAGGTTTAATAGGGTTTATTATATATTATATAATGCAGATAGTGTTTTAGGTGGAATGAATGGTTGAATATGATTGGCTAACATCAAATATATCAGATATTATCAAAGGGGCATGTGATAAACGCATCAAAAAATTAGATGAGAAAGATGACCGGGAAAAAATCATACCCTTGAGTGTGGTTGTAAAAAATATACAGCCATCTAAGAGAAAATTCAATGTAAAGATAGTTACTTCAATGCATTTGAAGGATCCTTCCATAGAGTGGAAATTGAAGCTAAAGGATGAATACAGTTTATCAACGGAGAGAAAAGAAATAAATTATGAGGTTGAACTGGATAGCAATAAAAGCAGGGACATTGGCCTGGAGATAGACACACCTATCGGTGGCTATGAGGGAGATGAACTGGATGCTTCGTTGAGTATAAAATCAGAGGATGGAATAAACAGCTACGAAAAGGATTTTAAAGTTGTTCTTGTGCCTGTAATTAAAATAGCAAAATGCACCATAGGCAAGGAGTTAGATATAGCCATAGACCTTTCTAACCATGCTGAGAGGGATAGAGAGGATAGAAAAATTAGAAATCAGAATGCTGAGAATGAAGTTATGGCCATAATGTCTCCCTATGAAATCAAAGGATATTTCTTCATTGAAACCATGCATGCGGACAGAATTGAAGTGCTTTCCAAATCTATAAGGGGTTTCAAGGGTTTTGTAACAGGCGATATAGATATTTCCGAGATTGAAAAGTACCTTACTCCGAAGCCGGCTGTTACCGGACTTGAGATGGGATCGTTGATTGAAATAGTCGAGGGACCATTCAAGGGTGAGAGGGCAAAGATAACTGCCATAGATGCGGCGAAGGAAGAGGTTACAGTGCAACTGATTGAGTCCATGGTGCCGATACCAGTGACTGTAAAGGCAGAGGCAATAAGAAATCTCGATAAGGCATGATAATTAAATCTAATTCAAAGGAGTCTGAAAAGGCATTTATTGAAAACATTAAAACTTTTTTTGACAAACCAGAGGTTTTACTTCCAGAGTGCACCGATAGTTGCTTTATGTGCCCCATAAAAGGATATTCGAAAAAAATCGAGAAAATGAAGGAATCTGGAAATTTTGGGAAGTATCATAATTCAGCCGACCAGTTTCTAGCTGGCATATCGGAAACATACAAAATTCTTGAAAATGAGAGGGCACCCGTTATGGGTATGATAAAGACAAATTATGGTTCTGTTAATTACTGCAAGAGGGGAAATGCAGATGAAATAGTAATATCAGGAGTGCAGAACTATGACCATGATATATATAGATTACTTGCATTTACAAATGTTGTAAGAATCAAAAAACTCAGAGTTTATTCAACAAAAAATTATTTTACAGCTACATGCAGGAATAAAATTGATATCAATTTCATTGAGGACCTCCTCAAAGAAGAGAACGTCCCTTATAACATGAACGATAATAATCTTGCCATAGGAAATTCAGGCAATAAAATCACAGTTCAGGTATACGACCATACATTTGATGTTTTTGAGGATTTTGATGGTAATATAGTGCATATAATGTTGAAGCATATGTTACTGCCAGATATGCCATTTATTATAAAATCTGACTTTATGGATTTCGTCCCCGATAACCAGGAAATAATAAATGAGTTTATTCAAAAAAGGCTGACCACCAAGCAACTACTGGCACGGATTAGAAAGGATAAAATTAATTATGCAATAAAGAACAATTATTATGTGATAGGCTCACAGCGCTATACTCTTGATGAATTTCTGAATAAGCTGGAATTTGATGAAAAATTGAAACCATTTATAGGTGAAAAAATAACTTCAAAGGGATTCGTGCTGGATTTACCCAGTCAGAGGAAGATCCTTGAATACTTGTTTCCACAGTACAAAACTGAAATAGTTAAAATCCTTTACAATTTAAGTGATGCAGAGATTAAATCGCTGAAAGGAAACCCGCTGGAGGTCATGGAAAATGCCAAACTACTGAGCAGCAAAAAATCATTGGCTTCAAAAATCATGGATCCATGGTCAGAAAATTCCAAATATTTGATAGACCTTTTAACTGATTATTTTAACTATGGAAAGTCGGATTCAATAAATTTTGGCAGAAAAAATATGCATAATGATATTGAAAAATCTATTTATTATGCTTTTCTCCGTGCGATCGGCAACGATGAGGAATGGCTCTTCTCAGAAAATCAGATACTTTTGGGAAAGAGGATATATGAATATATGGAAGAAATGATAAAGAATGAAAATGTCAATGAACGGCTTAAAAAATTAAAGGGGCTTATCTGACAATGTCCAGACATATATTATCAAAGAAGGATTATAAAATTTTTATGCAAAAATTGCAGGCATTCAATATAGATGGTTCCTCCATGAGAGATATTGAGATTGACAGCAACAAAAAAAATGAGATTTATTATTTCGGTGGTAAGCCAATATTTTATAACGGCATACCCACTTTGTATCTTATAAATTACCTGAAGGTCCGGGCGCATACAATTACAGTTGATAGTGGTGCCGTTCCACATTTGATGAATGGTTCAAATCTGTTTGCCCCGGGAATTATAGAAATGGATCCGGAGATCCGAAAAGGCGATATGGTTTTCATTAAAAACACGGACGGATTGTATATAGCAATAGGAGAGTCCAATGACGATGAAAAAAATATTATGTCGTCTAAAAAGGGAGAGGCGGTTAAAATATTGCATTATCTTAATGATAAAATAATGAAAGAATTATAAAGATAAATATAACAATCAATATTACATTAACACAAATAACAAAATGCTTATCTATAAATTTTATATGCATTATTATGGAAACATTAAAGATAGGAGATACAGCTCCTGATTTTGAGGCTATTGACCAAGATGGAAATAAAGTCAGACTTTCTGATTTCAGGGACGATGTTGTTGTGCTTTACTTTTACCCAAGGGATAATACGCCTGGATGTACCATGGAGGCTAAAAATTTCCGGGACAATATTGACCTTTTCAAGGAAAAGGGCATAAAAGTTCTGGGAGTAAGTGTGGATTCCAGCGAATCACATAAAAAATTCCAGGATAAGTTCAATCTTAACTTTACACTGGTAAGCGATAAACCGAAAGATATAGTAAAAAAGTACGGTGTGCTGGGACTTGCCACGGCAAAGAGGGTTACTTACATAATCAAGGACGGAAAAATAGTTTATGTGTATCCTAAAGTAAGTCCAAAAGAACATGCAAAAGAGGTCTATGGCAAGATTGTAGACCTGAAATTAATACAATAAAACAGATTTATCCTTTCACAAAATTACTTTTTATACTGAAATTTATAAGTGAAACAACAAGAGTTGCAAGAAGCCATAATACTGCTATCATAATAAGAAACGGATTAAACTTAATTACGGAATAAATTAATATTGCTAACGGAATAATATATTTTATCAGAATCCACAAAATATTATAAAAACCCATAAAAATCTAAAATAAAAAAATAATTTTATCCGAAAAGAGAGCTGAGTCCGGCCATTGCGTCTGCATCGGAATCTTCTTTCTTTTCTTCCTTCTTCTCTTCTTTCTTTTTCTCTTCCTTCTTCTCTTCCTTTGCAGGTGCTGCGGCTACAGGTGCTGCTGCTGCGCTCTTAAGAACATCTTCTATATTGACATTCTTCATGCTTTCTAGCAATGATTTGAGCCTTGCATCATCTGCACTTACTCCTGCATCGGTTAAGACCTTTTTCAGGTTCTCTTCATCTATTTCTTTTCCTGCTGAGTGAAGCAGTAAAGCTCCATATATATATTCCATTTTGTCACCTCATCCAAATAAAGATCCGAGACCTGCTGCTGCATCGTCTTCGGACCCTTCATCTTTCTTTTCCTCTGGCTTGCTTTCCTTTTCAGGGTTTTCATTCTCTATGTTTTCATTGTTTAAATCTTTATTTATTAATGAATTTAGAGTTGTAGCGTTTATTACAGCTTTCCTTATAAAAATATCTATATTCTTTTCATCAACAAAGTTTGTAGCAAATGCAAGACTCTGTGCTTCCAGATATGCCCGGGACATTAATTCTGGAATTATCTCCGGAACAAGGAAGTTAGTCTTCAATGCCAGAGCCTTTGCTTTCAGGAAAGCTCCCGCCATATCTGATACTATCTGCTCTAAAGTTATTGATAGGGCATCAATAGTGTATATCAACCCATCACTGTAAGCAGCTATCATATCAAGGCCAACTGTAACCGGCAGTATTTCTAACTTCTCGAGAACCTGCGCCTTATCTTTAGATATGGGAGTTCCTTTCTTAACCAGTGTAACCTCGCTTTTAATTACTATCTTTCCTTTCTCAATTCCGGCAGGTATGCCTGCCTTCTGGAATATTGATATCATTGGACCGGGTGGAAAAGAAGTTTCTTTGGGTTCTATTACTATGTCCTCCTCAGCTATTTCTCCACCACGTGCCGCTGCCTTTGTTCTCCTGGAAACAAGAGTATCATAAACTGTTTTTGGCGATTCTGATGTGGTTATTAAGGCAACCTGCCCTTTTGTATACTCACTTAAACCTTTTATATCCTTTTTACTGGATTTCTCAAGTGCGAGCCTGAGCAATCTTGCCCGGAAAACCTGTATCTTTACCTGCCCTCTTACATCGTTCCTTATTTTTTGGAACTCTTTATTTCTGAGCCCTTTTATACTTATTACGGCAGATACCGGGCTTTCATTTATTTCCTCTGTTATGGAATTTACCAAATCTACCTTCCACTGTGCTGGCTCCCTCATTCTATATCACCTACATTGATTTCAACTGCACTGCCCATGGTACTTTTTATGTAGGCAGAGGCTATATTTCCTTTTCCCTTATCCAGATGGGATATTACCCTTTTCATGACAGTATTGATATTTGTATATAAATCGTTGTCGCTCATGGACCTGGTGCCCACAGGAACATGAAAAGTAATTTTATCCCTGCTTCTGGCTCTCACACTTTTCTTCAAATTTTCTATGAAAGGAGTTGGATCCTGACCGGGCGCCATGGGCTTTGGCATCTTTCCCCTTGGACCCAGAATTATACCGAGATTTTTACCAATGTTTCCCATCAAGGTTGATTCAGCAACAAAGAAATCTATGTTCTTAACCACTTTCTTGAATGATTTTTTATCATCAGTAAAATTGTTCAAGTCCTCTAAAGAATAAGTAAAATCTGCATTCTTAGCCTTGAGACGCATTTCCTCACTGGCAATTATGCCGACCTTTATGTCTTTACCTCTTCCCGCCGGTAAAATAATTTCTTCATTTATCCTGTTTTTGGGATCTGCCATATCTACATCCTTGAGATTTATTCCGATCTCAATACTTTCCTCAAACTTTCGTTTTTTTGATTCTTTTATTTTTTTTATATCTTCTACAATACTGTTTGCCATTAATTCTCACCGACATCTATTTCGCCGGCCTTGATTTTATGCTGGATCTCAGCAGCATTTGTTCCATCCACTGTTATTCCCAGTGAGAGCGCTGTGCCCAGAACTTCAAGGACAGCTCCTTTCATATTATATGAAAGTAAGGCGGATTTTTTGGATTCCGCAACCTTTTTTACCTGATCCAGTGTCAGGTTTCCTGCATACGATTCTTTGTTTTTGCCTGATCCTTTCTCTATTCCTGCCTCTTTCTTCAGCAATGCTGATGTCGGAGGAACTCCGATTATAATCTCATACTTCTTTGTAGACGGGTCTACAACGTTAACGGTTACTGGAACCTGCATTCCAGCAAATGACTTTGTTTTTTCGTTTATATCCTTTATAACCTGACCCAGGTTCAATCCCAGGGGGCCCAGAGCAGGACCCAAAGGTGGACCCGTCGTTGCTTTTCCACCCTCAACCATTGTTTTGACTGCGACCATTTATTACACCTTCAATTATACCGTATTTCTAACTCATTTTTAATATTTTCTTTTTGTTATTATTTTTATCAAGATTCGCATATGCACTTTCAGATATTTTATCCGGGTTCAAATCATAAATTCCGGATTCCATATCCATGAAAAAATAAAAAGTAAGATATATAAAAATGATATCCTATAAAGATGAATGTTAACATTATAGACGGAAGGAGGGAAAAAAAATTCGACGATTCAACAAAAATTCTCGTGGATATTTTCAGAGCTACAACAACAATACCGCTCATGATTTTCAAGGGAGCAGCCTCAATAATACCGGTAAGAACAGTTACCGATACAAGAAAAATGAAATCAAAAAACCCGGATTTTCTGACCAGTGGAGAGAGATACGGTATCAGAATTCCGGGATTTAACTATGGAAATTCACCAAGTGTAATAATGAATAGTGATTTATCCGGAAAAACACTGTTATTTACATCAACAAACGGGATAAAGGTTCTGTTTAAAATCATTGAATATCCTGGAGATATTTATATTTCATCATTCATTAATTTTTCCGCAACATACAATAGGGTGAAAGATAGAGAAAATATATCAATAATAGTTTCCAACAGACCTGATGGTATATCGGATGAGGATTATATATATGCAAGTATGCTTAAAAGTAGACTGGAGGGTAATGATGTCAATGTTCAGGATTACTGCAACCAGATCAGAGAGAGCCACGGATCCAAAAGACTCAAAATAATGGGAGCGGGTGCTGATATTGAAAGTTCATTACAGGTAGACCTTTATAAGAATCCTGTTATATACAGGGATGGGGTAATAATGCCCCTGATTAAAAAGTGACTTTCCCAATAATGTATAGTGCCTCATAGATTTAGTTTTAAATCTCTATAATACTGCTTTCTGATAACTTACGACCCCTCGATTTCGCAAGGTAAGTGAGAAGATATCTGGCCCACGCCAGCTTTATCCTTTTTTTTAATACTGAACTGCTATTGTAATAGCTTTTATTATTAACATTGTTAAAATCAAATCCTATAAGTGTTATATGGTTTGCCCCTAGATGATCTGCCAGAAAAGCTGAACGATCCCCGTCAGTGAATCCACCGAAATTGTAAAGATGAATCATGGGGATATTCTGGGTTGTTGCCACAGCACCCTGGAAGTATTTTGCATGGTCTAAAATTTTATCCATGTTATCCCCGTGAGCATGCAATACGGGTATTGCCCCTTTTTTTGATGAATATAGTATAGTGTCCATATTACCATCCATGTCAGATACTATAATATCTGGTACACCACAATAATCAATATATGTGTCTATGGCCGAATCTGCAACTATGACATAACCCCCTGATATAGTGGTCAGTGCATCTTTTAAATGTGGACCGTTACCTATTATAAACGCATTCTTTCCATGGTAGGGTTTCATTATGGAATCATCATTGTTTATTATTTTGTGGAGTGCAAGAGATGATATGTAATCATCTCTCCTGTTTATCCCAAGTGAATCGGTGATCTGAAGATAAAATGGAAACCATTCCTGGAATTTCATTTTATCTCCATTATATTCCCGCTTTTATTCTTTATTGATGAAAAATACTTATGTACTGCAGATGCTGAAAGTGCAATCACAATACCTGCTATGATGTAACTGAAATACACGGTCATTACAGATAAAGCGATAAATCCTACAATATATCTTATATAATTTATCATACCATAGAATATAAGCGCCATGGAAAGTGAAAAAGCTATACCATACCACATCTTTGACATCCCATGCCTTTCTTCCATATACAGGTCAAAGGCATCGAATAGTTCCTTTGAAACGAAAGAGGCAAATATCCACCACACAAAGACAGTAAGGAATAAAAGAATTTTATTCATTATAGGGACCATTTTCACTGTGGATTCGTAGCTGTATGCAATTCCGATTACGACAATAAAGAATGAAACTACATAGGAAAGCATAGAAATTTTTGCCTCCTGAGAGTAATCCTTCATATTTACTATGAGTTTTATTATCAGCTGGTTTAATTCAACTGCCTTACCCACGAAATAGGCTCCCAGAACTATAGTTACCAGCATTACAGCCCCTGTGCCCGGGTTTATTATGTATGATTTTGTTAATACCATATAGTAAAGAGTGAAAATTAGTAGGGATACACCGTAACTCAGCAAAAGCAATCCCACCGGTATGGTGAATTTTCTGGCTATCTTCTTGTCCCTTATTCCTCTTATTATATAATAGTAAAGCGATTCAATATTCTCATTATGCCTCACCAGTATGTGTTTTACATATCTTATCCTTATTCTTGATGAAATTATTGGTGTGATGTAATCATCCTCTGCCCCATCAGAAACCAGTATCAGATCATCATAATGATCCATACTCAGGACATCATCCAGCTGTTTGCTCAATATTTCATCTGATTTCGCTCCAACATCATCGTCACCGGTAATAAGTGCGATTTCCACATGTTCATTTTTCCTCTTTAAATCCTCGTAAAGTTTTATTGTCCCGAAAAGTGCATTAGCATCCGAATCCTCTGCATCCACTGAAATTAATTTTAATGCAGCATTATAACAATCACCATACCCTGTTACAGGTCCCTCTATTCCTGCTTTTATACCGTAATCGTTATCCCTGTCCACATTCAGTATCAGAGTTGTCATGTTTGATGATTAATATAGGAAATGTAACTATATAAGTTTTATCAATTACTTGATATAAAATAGCCGGTTATTTAATATGATTCCGCCTATGGAAAATGAAGACTATTTTACTATAAAATATCCGGCGCTTTTTTGCCTGGCAACTCTTTTTACCATTTTTTTATCCATCAATTCTTTAAGGCCTGCGTTTATAAGTCCTTTACCCAGAGACACTTTCTTCATTATATCATCCGCTGTTTTCAGTTTCCCCTCGGAAACAGCACCCATGGCCTTTAATGAATCGTATATCTTTTCTGCATTGCCTGATAAATCTGACACTTCAGTCACCTTATAGTATATTTTATATAAATATATAAATATAATTAAATCAATAATTAGAAATAAAATTGGATAAAAAAATATACAGTAATTGCATATACAGCTTATGCTTAATTTCTATATGCTATCCTCGGGAAGCAGGGGAAACTCCACTATTATATGGGATGAGAATGATCTGATCATAATAGACTGTGGCATCAGCCTCAAGAAATTTCAGGAAAAAACATCAGAACTTGGAATAGAGAACTTGGAAAAATCTATGTTTATAAGCCATGAGCATTCAGATCATTCTTCCGGGGTACGGGCTGTATCACGGAAATTGCAAACAGATGTATATTCCAGGGGTAAAACTCTTGAAAAAATGCGCCTCGAGAAGGGATATAGTATACGCGGCGAGGTAGCAATAGGAAACTTTACGGTAATGCCGGTTTCCGTTAATCATGATGCTGTGGACCCGGTAGTATATATAATAAGTAATAGAGGGATAAAAATATCTGTGATTTCCGATCTGGGAATAATAAGCCAGGAACTTCTGGATGCAATGCAGGGATCTGATATAATGGCTATTGAGGCCAATCATGATCCGGAAATGTTAAGAACCGGACCGTATACTGAAATGCTCAAAATGAGGATAAGAAGTGAGCACGGGCATCTTTCAAATGAACAGTCAGCGGAAGCCATATACGCCTCTGCATCGGATAATACCAGAATCGTACTTACCCATCTCAGTGAAAAAAATAATACTCCGGATATTGCAATGGAAACGGTTAAAGCGTATCTTTCCAACAGAAATAAAAGATATGCATCCATGGAGACTGCGTCACAGGATTTCGGCAGCACACTTTACAGACTGTAGGACCTCTAAACAAATTGGATTATACCAAAGTTTTTGTATGGTTTATATATATTCGTGACATGGAGGATTACGATCTTGTTATAGTAGGAGCAGGTCCAACCGGACTGTTTGCCACGTTTCTTGCAGGTCTCAGAGATATTAAAAGCGTAACACTGGAAGCCCTTGATTACACAGGGGGACAGATACCTGAACTTTATCCGGAAAAGATGGTGTATGATGTCCAGGGTATACCTAGGATAAACGCCATGGAGCTAAGGGATAAAATGTATGAACAGGCAAAATTATTTGATGGCGAGATAAAATTGAGCAGTAAGGTGACTGATATAATACCTGGTAAGGATAAATTTACCGTAGAGGTAAACGGTGAAAAGGCATACACATGCAAGGCTGTGCTTGTATGCACCGGTATAGGCGATTTCACACCAAGAAAGATAGGGTGTTCTGGAGAAGAGGAATTTAAGGGTCGCGGTGTGGAATATACTGTAAAGGATATAAACAGATTCAAGAATCAGGTGGTTGCCATAGTCGGTGGGGGAGATTCAGCCCTTGACTACGCAAGCGAGCTCGCCGGGACAGCAAAGAAGGTCTATGTCATTCACCATAGCGAAAAGTTCAAGGCGGCTGAAAAAACCCTTGACAGTGTAATGAATAACAAGGAGATATCACTTATGATGAACAGCTCGGTAACTGAGATATCAGGTGATAATAAGGTTAGAAGCATATCCATTTCAAATGTGCAGGATAAGAGCACCCAGAAATTAAATATTGATTCACTGATTGTTGCCATAGGGCATGTGGGGAAGGCAAACACATTTAAATCCGTAAATATAGAAATGAGTAAAAATGGTAGGAATGTACTTGTAAATGATGGATTCCAGACTAACATAGATGGAATATTTGCAGTGGGAGATGTGGCAACAATGCCAGGCGAGCCGGTCCATCCGATAATAGCCATAGATGGTGGGAATGCCTATGTTGCCATAAACTTCATAAAGAAATATTTAACACCGAATGCTACAATGTTCGGAGGCCATAGCTCCAGTCTTAATATTTAAATAGATATATAGCGATAAGCTGTGAATGGAAATAGAAGAGGCAATAAAGGAATTAAAGCACCGTGGGGCAGAAAAGATACTGCTTCAGATTCCGGATGGATTAAAACCGGAATCGTTCAATTTATTCAATAGGTTTTCAGAGGAGTTTAAAGTTGTTATTAGCTCGCAGTCATTTTACGGTGCGTGTGACATAGGAAATATGGAAGTTTACCGGGATGTGGACTGTATCGTCCAGTTCGGCCATTCTGAAATTCCAAATATTAAATATACAAAACCTGTTATTTTTATAGAATACTATTACAAGGCTGTAGAATTAGATGATAACGTTTTTTCTGTGCTCCGGGATGATGGAATCAAAGACATAGGCCTTCTTTCGTCTGTACAGTATTATAAAGAAATGCAGTATGTTCAGGAGAAACTGGATAAACTAGGATACAACGTCATAATAGGCAGCGTTGATGGCAGGTTAAAATATCCTGGCCAGGTTCTTGGCTGCAACTTCAGCTCGGCACATTCCATAGCAAACAGGGTTGACGCGTATCTTCTGGTAAGTACTGGCCTCTTTCACGGCATCGGTGCACAGCTGTCCACAGATAAACCTGTCTACATACTGGACCTGAATCAGAAATCCATAAGAAATATACAGCCCGATATTGATAAATTTCTACGAAAAAGATATGCGAGGATGGAGCCAGCATTGGACGCAAAAAAATTTGCCATTATTATTGATACAAAAATTGGCCAGTACAGGAAAAAACTGGCATACAGCATTTACAGCAAGGTAAAGGACATGGGAAAGGAAGCAATAATAGTGACTGCAGACAATATAAATCCGATGGATGTAGAGAATATGATGTGCGATGCTGCTGTGTTTACCGGCTGCCCTAGAGTTTCCATTGATGATGGTGAAAAGTTCAGAATACCAATACTGACACCAATAGAATTCGAACAACTCTTTGGATTTAAAAGCAACGACAGGTATATAATGGACGAGATAGTCGGCGTTGACTCTTATTCTCCAATAAGATAATTGTTTCCATGACCAATAATTTTACAGTAAACGTCAGTGTATTTTTGATAACTTTTATTTAATACCACAGGGCGGTAATTGATATCCCTGGCAACCATAGTACCGTTTTTGCCCTCCTCAGTAACCATAACCTTTTCCTCCCGGCCAAGAAAGTGATCAAGTTTTTTCTCTATCTGTATACGGTGCAGGTCTATTATTTCACGTGACCATCCTTTGAGAAGATTGGAGTTAAGAGGCATTTTACTATAATCTTTTGTATATGGCCTGGGGGAAAACCTGGTAACGTTGATAATATCTGGGCTATAATTTTCAAGGAATTTAAGAGTTTTTTCAAAACCTTCCCTAGAGTCGTTATAATACCCCAGTATAATATCCGTAGCTATTGACATATCCGGAAATGTATCTATAAACTGTCTCAATACTGTTTCAGCTTCCTCTATGGTATATTCCCGATTCATAGCAGTCAACACAGAATTTTCAGCACTCTGCACAGGTATATGAAGAAATTTGAATACTTTCTCTGAATTATACGCAGCGATGAGCTTATCCAGTATGTCATATGCATTCCTGGGCTCAAGCATGCCAACACGGAGATAAAAATTGCGATCAATTGATACTATATTATTTACAAGATCGGCCAGGTCAGTACCCAAATCTTTCCCATATGCAGCTGTATCCAGTGATGATATCCTGATTTCACGTATATTACGGTCAAGCTCCATGTTTACCTGATTTACTACTTTATCCACTGGCCTTGAAAGCAGTTTCCCCCTAGCTATATGGGATATACAGAAATTGCAACTTCCTGTACAGCCCTGATTTATTGGTATCCCATCATATATATCTGATTTAATTTCTATGTTATCCAGTGCTCCTTCATAAAAACTCCTAAATTCACGGGGTTTTAATATCTCTACATTTTCTGATTCTATGGTATTCCCATTAACAGTAGCAAGGCATCCTAACACCTTCACTTTACCTGGATTCCTGGAAAGGGACGAGATACGTTTTACCATTTTATCCTCTGTATGCTTTATTACAACACATGTTCCTATGATGCTTAAATCTGCATCCTCTGGCTTTTCTACCATCTGGTTGTTTTTATCCTGAAGCAGTTTATTTAAATATAATGATGATTCTGACTTTTGTAAAGTGCATCCGTATGATTCAAAGTAAATTTTCATATGTTTTTTAATTACAATTACGTTAATAACAATTTTTATACATAATTTTTTTATATATTTTTTTTGAATGTGGGGGCAAAATTCAGTTATAGTCATATTAATATAGAATTTCGATATTAATCAATTATATATTTTAAATAAAATGTGAAAAAAGCTATATATTGCTTTAAAATATAATTTTATGACTGAAGAAAATAATTCAAAGAAAACAGATGACAGCAAGAATTATGAATGTGACCTTTCCGTTAGATGGGGACATATAGACCCATCAATTTTACCTTTTGATGATCTAGATAAGGAGATTATGTGTTTCCTTAGATATAACGCCAGAATGTCAAACGCTGAGATAGCAAAGATGCTGAATACCAGTGAGGCAACAGTGAGGAGAAGGATAAACGAGCTAGTGAGAAGGAAGATCATAACAGGATTTTCCGCATTAGTTGACCTGCACGTCATAGAGAATAGCATAAAGGTGTGCATAAGAATAGATACGGAAGGGGACAAACTAGATTCCATTGCAGAATCGCTTTCCGCCAATCCAAACATACTTTCGTTATATAGGAGAAGAGGACAGAACCAGCTTTTATTACAGGGCCTTTTTTTGAATCTTGAAACCATTCAGGAATTCGAGGACAGCCTGGCCAGAAAGGACGGTATTGTAAAATACGATACAATGGTTGTATCCAAGGCATTCAAAAAAGACCCGTGGGTAGGGATATAGGTTTAATGTGTAATTATAACTTTAAAACTCTCATTTTTTATGTTTAAATGAATGGTATAATAAAATACAGTGACCGGATACTTTATAAAAATATTAATTGTTAATTATGATTTTAATTGAGGAAATTAAATATCTCATTATATTTCTTTTCATCTATTTTCCCTGTTGCCAGTACAAGGTCCTTTATGCTTTTTCCAGTTTCCAGGGATTCTTCAACTATTTTTGCCATTGTATCGTATCCCAGATATGGGTTAAGAAGAGCTGCTGAGCCAAAACTTCTTTCAATATTTTCCTTTATTTTGTTGCGATCCGGTGTAATACCCTGTATAGCTTCTTCATCAAGCATTTTAACTCCGTTTGCAAGCCTCTCCAGGGATTTAGATATTTCATAATCTATGTGTGGCATCATAACGTTGAGTTCAAGCTGGCCCGCCTTGACTGATAGATTTACTGCCTGCTGTGACCCTGTAATCGAATGGCATATCATATTCATTGCCTCGGCTATGGATGGATTTATTTTTCCCGGCATGATGGAAGAACCCTGCTGAACTGCAGGTAAAACAATTTCATGAAGTCCTGCACCCGGACCAGAATACAGGAGCCTGAGATCGTCGGAAATCTTGCTTAAATCCAGAGCCATATTGGACATAGCATTCATTACCCTTGAAAAATCTGTCATAAACTGCATGATACCCATGAGATTTTCACCGGGTCTGAAGTTAAATCCGGTTTCCTCTGATATTTTTTTCACAGCATTTTCCTTATAATTTTCGGGGGTATTAGCACCATTACCAACGGCCGTACCACCTATATTTAATTCCAGTATGTAATCCAATGCAGTTTCGAATTCTTTCAAATCCCGAGCCACAGCAAAAGCCCATGCATTGAATTCATCACCAAGCGTTACACGAACCGCATCCTGAAGGTGTGTTCTGCCGGTTTTGTAAATTTTTTCAAATTCTTTATGTTTGGATTTCAATGACTTTACAAGCGCCTCTGTGTTTTCGATCAATTTAAGTGATTTCAACATAATGCTCACACGCATCATTGTAGGGTAAATATCATTGGTTGACTGGCTCATATTGATTACATCGTTGGGATGGACATATTTGTATTCACCCTTTTTATGATTTAGTGATTCCAGTACAAGGTTTGCAAGTATTTCATTTGTATTCATATTGAAAGATGTGCCTGCACCAGCCTGAAAAACATCAACAACAAATTGATCATCAAATTCCCCGGAAATCAGCCTTTCACATGCCCTACTTATACTTTCATATAATTCCTTGCTTAATTTTCCACTGACAAAATTGGCATATGCGGCTCCCTTTTTTACAGTTGCCATGGCCTTTATATGGTCATGATCTCTTGATTTTATTCCTGATATGTTAAAATTATTCTTTGCTCTCAGGGTATTTATTCCATAATAAATACTATCTTCAATCTTTACCTCACCTATTACATCTTTTTCAGTTCTCATACTTAATAATGTTAGATTGGTATAAAAATATTTTAATCGTGACATTATAATATGAAAAAAAATTATATGCAATTATGCATGGTGGACTCAATGTATATAAAATTTAACGATTCCGGCATGGTTATTCCCGATATGCTTACTGTAGGATATATAGAAGGTGACGGCATAGGGCCTGAAATAACAAAAGTTATGATTGATGTGGTAAACAGTGCGATCGAACTTGCCTATGGAGGTACCAAATCCATAGAATGGCGGAAGGTATTGATAGGCAACGACGCATATGAAAAATTCGGGACATACATACCTGACGAATCCATTACTGAAATGCAGAAAATGTGTGTGGTTATGAAATCAACCCTGAATCTCATGCCTGATAACAGAGATATAAATACAATACTAAGGAAACGCCTGGGACTTTACGCCAATTTAAGAATGGTGAAGTACATACCAGGAATGCACGTTTTAATTAAAACGTTTGATAATGTAAATATTACTGTAATAAGAAGCTCGTTTAGTAACAATCATATATTTTATCATTCCTCAGATAGCACCGATGACCTGATAAAGTTCCTCTCAGATAATTATGATATGAATATAACAGCCGATTCTGGAATATATATGGTCAGCCAGAGCAGGTTCAGAATAGTTAAAATCATAAAACAGGCAGTAAATTACTATAAAAAACACAACTGCAGGAAAATAACAGTTATAGATAATAGTGATAATCCAGAATTCGGACAGTGGTGCTATGATGAGCTAGGCAGGCAAGATGGGATAGACTATGAAATGATTAAGACGAGGATGTTTATGAAAAAACTTTTAACTGAACCGGAAAGTCTGGATATAGTGCTCATGGATACTGCCCTGAGCAGATTTGTACTTGATTTTCTTACAGGTGCCATTAACGTTGAATACGGTGCGAGCGTAGGAGATGAATGTGCCCTTTTCGAGGCTGTACTATCCTCTTCGCCGCTTGAAGCTGGATATGATGTAGCTGACCCTCTTTCATTTATTCTTTCAGGGTGCGCCATGTTGAAGCATGTAGGCTGGGAATCTGCAGCCAGTATAATCGAGAAAGCTATTTCGGCGGCATTTCTTGATAATAAGATTCCTGGAGACCTGACTGGAAATAAGGGCGTAACTCCGATGAAATGTTCTGAATTTTCCTCAGAAATAATAAATAGAATGGAAAAAGCCTGAAATTATATGGAATAATTCTTTTAGTAATACATAGGTCACCGGATTGTGTTCTCCGGATTAAACAGTAATATTGAAAGGATTCAGAAGTGGAGTCAATGTGCTATTGTCCAGAGGATTTATAACTGGAGGAGATTTTGTTGGCAATATGTGTATAGTTATCATCAAAGGAATCGGGTTATTTGATTCATATATAATTAATTGCCATATTCCCGGTGTCTGTGCCTCAACTTCTATTGATTCATTGCTATGAGCAGGAATAGTAATAGTAATATTCATAGTTGATGCCATAGAGAGGCTACTCATTGGATTTTTTTGTATAATTGCATAAACCTTCATATTGCTGGAAATTGAAGTTATATTCACAATCATCTGATTGCTGCCATTATTGTACAGGGTCAAATTGAATGGCTTATCCTGAGAAGCATTTAGATTAAAGGGATTTGTTGAATTGTTTACACCTATATTTTTCATTGGATTCACAAAAAACACTTTTACCATTCTACGGAATATGTGTGTGCCAGTATTTACAGTGATGTTGAAAGGGCGAAGCCCGGAATAATTTAATTTGTATGTTATAAGATCAAGCATATATAGCACTGTAGTACTATTTTCCCTTTTATGCCCTTCAATTTTGAATTTACCTGGATGCACAGTGAAAACTGGGATAACATTAACCCCCTTTTCATTTACGGTTATATTTACGGTAACATTTGCCGGGTCTTGTTTATCCATAACATAACATGTATCTGAAATGGCAACACTGCTATTATTGAGATTATGGAGTGGCAGCGGTGCAAATCCGAGCAGTATTATAAGTATTACAATTATTGCAAGATATTTAATGTAATGACCGGGTTTCACCAGATTATTCAGTGGAAGAGCTCCCCTGATGCCGAGGATAAATAATAGAACGACAAGAATAAGTATGTAAGGATACAGAATAGACGCCAGAAGAAGCAGGATCGTTGCCAGGTATGATACGTATTTGAAGCGCCTTCCTAGGATACCTGAAAAAACTATACCCCCATCGAGAAACCCGATAGGCATCGCATTTAATGCTGTTGTTATAAGGCCCGTATATCCTGCCAGTGCAAGTGGCGGTGGTACCAGTGAAGCAGGGATAAAATGTTCCAGTATAACTGGATAAATTACCGGAAAGTTCAGAGCTGATACAGGAGAACTTACAGCGGCACTGTACTGTATAATGGTTGATGTGTATGATCCTACCATTATAAGTAAAATTGATACAATAAAGCCGGATAAAAGTGAAACGGTGCCAGCCCTCACCATGGATTTAGATTCACGGAACTGGCTTTTATTGGAATTTATTGTTCCCAGGATTCCCAGCCCGGGGGCAGGGACAAAAATTGGGAATCTATATTTTATGTGATTTTTCCTCAGAGATATATATTTACCAGCCTCCCTGATTAAAAGTATCCCCATGACAGGGAAGGCATAGACAAGTACTCCATAAAAAATACCTGTGCGCAATGAACCAATAGAATAATAATTCGATGAATAAATATATCCGGTATATACAAGAGTTATTATGGAAATCAGAAACATCAGGGTTTTTATTCCAGTTCTCTCCCTTCCAAGATTTGTATTATTTATAACAATGATCTGGTTGTCCGGAAAATCATTTGTGAATGCAGTAAATCCTATCTTATCTAAATCGTCCAGAAGAGAGACAAATGTTTTTTCGTTTCCGGCACCTTCTATATGGAATATCATGGAATACCTGGTATTCTCAACATCCGAGAAGCCGTAATATTTTTTAACTATTTCTTCTATGATCTGAGAATCTTTCATACTATAGCATCTACTAAAATCTCCTTTATTAACTTTTCACTTATTTCATGATCTGATACGGCGCTGTAAAGTTTTTTATTCCTTGTCTTTTCTTCCAGTGATATTCCATGTTTTAGAAGAGATGATACCAGCTTTTCTACGATGGGTTCAATGCCTATTCCCGTAATTTTGTTTCCATGGTTAATTATCACGCACTTTATATTTTTACTGAAAATATCTTTTATGAAAAAGTTAAATCCATCGTTATCTAAATTTATGTTATATAACCTTATAGCATTCCCTACCGTAAGTGAGCTCCCATTTATTATACTCTCTATCTTTTCCTTTCTATAACGATCTATTAGTTTAATATTTTCAAGATTTTCGTGAAAAATTTCCACTGAGTGATTATATACATCCTTTAAATCCACCTTCATGTATTCCTGCTCTTTTATTACCGTATCATGAAGAATCTGCACATATCTCAGGGCAGCAGGTCCAGCAGAAAATATAATTCTCTGTATTCCCTCCTGTACAGTTTCCACCCTCATTATTTTAATAAAGCCGATTTCACCGGTGTTTTTCAGATGCGTGCCACCACAGCCCTCTGAGTCTATTCCGTCAATTGTAACGACCCTTATTTTCGAAGAAACCGGGACGCCGCCCTCAAATAGTCTGAAACCATATTGCTCTATTGCAGGGTTCCAGCTTATGTTGGCTACTGTAATTTTTCTATTTTGTTCTATAGCTTCAAGGCACATATTTTCTATATTTTTTATATCTTCCAGGGTAATTTTTCTGTAATGTGTTACATCAATTCTTGATTCGTCAACATCTTTTTTGACCCCACTCTGCCATATATGGTCCCCGAAATATTTTCTCATTATTCCCAGAAGAAGATGGGTTGCAGAATGGTGTATCATGAGCTGCCTTCTTCTAGCATAATCAATTACACCCTTTATCCTGGAATCCTTGGATATGTTTCCATCCAGGAAATGCACTATCGAATCTCCATACTTCTGGACATTTGTTACGTTCACCTTTTTACCATTTGCTATAAAATAGCCAAGGTCATATGGCTGACCTCCTCCCTCAGGATAAAAAGCAGTCTGATTGGGTATTATCATTCTATCATCAGAATACAGAGTAATAGCAGTAAATTCAACAATTTCCGTATTGTCGTAATAAAGCGGTCTGGTATGGATAGGCGGATACTTATCATTCGGTTTCTTTTTCTCGGTTTTCTTTTCATGCCGTGCAATAACTATTTCCTGAAAATTATCAGGAAGTTCTATATTATTCCCGGAAATCTTTCTATAAGAATCCATGATGAGACCCTCATTGATGCCCTCTGATTCATAGAGTGTTATGGCATCTTCCAGATTTAACTTTCCTGATTTTATGTATTTTTTCACCTTTGTTTCCGCATTCTTTGTTATTTCACTGTACTTTTCTTTCTCTATGGATATGATATCTGATATGAATTCCCTATCATAATTTTTGATAATTTTTGAAAACACATTGTGCTGAAAATCCATTAATTCCATGAAATCCTTTGTAAATCCGGTTTCCTCAATAAATTTCAGGGATCTCCTTATAAGCATTCTTGCCAGGTAACCAACCTTTACGTTTGATGGGATCACATAATCGGAAAACATCAGAAGCAGGGTTTTGGTATGATCAGCAAGGGAATATAATGCCCTTAACTTTTTCAACCCCTCAAGAAAGTCACTGCCCATGGACAAATTCTTTTCCTCCATATATGGATTAAGCTGTTTCAGGAGTTCAGACTCTCTATATGGCTCTATTTCAGCCGATAATTCTGATATTTTCTGGATTATGTTATTATCAATACGGCTAACAGAAGAATTTTCCAATATATATTCTATAGTTTCCGGGAAAATTGATTCGTATACTGTGGGGGTTCCAGTTGAGAGCCATACAAGTCTTTCAAGGCCATACCCTGTATCGACGATTTTCAGTGGCATCGGGGAATATTTAGTACCGTCCAGGGTTATATCTCCATCTGGATCCTCTTTCAGATCCATGAAAACCAGTGTAGCCACCTCAAGTCCACGGACAAAGACTTCCACAGCATTGCCTGCATTGCCACCTCCAAACCAAGGTTTTTCCTTATATGTTATTATTGTTCCATCGATGCCGAGTTTTTCGGTTAAAAATCTATATGAGTATTCAACTGTCTCATTTTTCCAGTAAATGTACTTATCCTCATAATTAAATGCATCATGGCATAGCATTTCGAAAGATGTTAAATGTCTTCCTGTTTTTCCTACAAGATCCAGGTCGAGCATCCTTATACTGGGCTGTGACATTGCAATAGGATTTCCTGGGGGTGGAACCATCCCTGATGTAACCTGTGGTTGGAAATCGTAAATTGAGGCATTTACCAGTAAAACATCCTCACGCCACCGTGGTACAACAGGGTAAAAATCAAGAATTTTGTGCTTCATATTATCATTTTTGAAAAAATTTAGAAATTCTTCCCGCATGTCATTTATAGAATATTTCTGTTTAACAGGAGAATTTCCTATAAATGAATAACTTTCGCATGCAGGGTCTCCACATGTCCTTTTCTCTGGATCAGAAGTCCAGAAATATGATGAACAGACTGAACACTGTTTTCTTATAAACCTATTATCCTTGAAAAAGTCCAGATCAAATTCTCCCTGTACCATTCTACATATAATGCAACTCCATAAATAAATATAATTGTCATGCTGATTATTTATAACAGCTGTAATTCATAATGATAAATAATATTTATATGCTTATTATCTATTTATACAATATGGAAGAAAATTTAAAGCGCCCATCATGGGATGAGTATTTCATGCGTATGGCATACCTTGCTGCATCCCGTTCTAACTGTACAAGAAGGAAGGTTGGGGCTGTTATTGTCAGGGATAACAATGTACTGGCAACTGGATATAATGGACCACCAGCTCACACAGTTAATTGTGATATAGTTGGATGCATAAGGGATGAGCTGAGTGTACCATCCGGTGAAAGGCATGAACTTTGCAGGGGATTGCATGCAGAACAGAATGCCATAATACAGGCAGCCGTTAATGGTTCATCAATTAAAGGATCGAAGATATACGTTACAACCCATCCCTGTGTGGTGTGTTCTAAAATGATTATGAATTCACATATTGATGAAATTATATTTGCTGAAGGTTATCCTGATGATCTTGCTGAATTGATGTTGCTAGAGAGTGATATAAAAATCAGAAAGTTCAATCTATCTGATAGTGAAGTAGAATCCATGATTGGCGTCCGATACATACACAAAGTTGGAGAAGATTAATTTTTTTGGTTTATTTTATAACTATAGTTATATATTTCTTTTAGATAAAATAAATATTTATATATGAGTTAGTAATATACAGTTAACAACTAATGGTTGTTAACTAAGGTGATAATAATGAATGGAAGAAGAGATGATGATTGGGATGATATATTTAACGACATGTATGACGAGTTTGGGCTTGATATGAGAAAAATTAACAAGGAAATTGCCAGATTCTGGGAATCCATAATGAAGGATGATACAAATAGTAAGATAATGGGTCCTTATGTCTATGGATTCAGTTATAAGGTTGGGCCTGACGGAAAGCCGGTTTTCCAAGAATTCGGAAACGTACCGAGGAATGCTATAGGTCAGAAAAACGAAACACAGGAAGGTTACAGAGAGCCACTTACAGACCTTAATGAAGACAAGGAAAACGTTTACATAACATATGAATTACCCGGAGTGGACAAAAAGGATATAGACTTGGTTGTAAATGAAAACAATATAGAACTAAAGGTCGATAAAGGACCCAGGAAATACTATAAAAACATAGAATTTAACACTGGAGTGAACATTGATAGTGTAATAGCAAAATTTACTAACGGCGTCCTTGATATAACCATTAAAAAATTGAACGGCAAAGGTAGTGGAAAGGCAGTTAAGATAGATTAAAAATCTATTTTTATTTTTTCTGGTGTTTTTATGGATGATGAATTATGGAATATTTTAATGGCGCTGGAGAATAATACCAGAAGAGAGATGTTAAAAACACTGGCAAATTATGATTCGTATGCCCTTGAATTAAGCAAGATGATAGGGGTTTCACAGCAGGCTATAAACAAACAGCTTGATATTCTTGAAAAACTTGGATTTATATCAACCAGTGGAAGCATACCATCCACAATTGGTCCCCCTAGGAAAGTGTATAAATCAATGGGGTTTTCAACGATAACAATAGACTATTCCAGAAATTTTATGGGAATAAAGAAAAGTGAAATAAACTATCCTGAAGAGGATATTAATGGAACTTCACTGAGTCTGATTGGTACACTTAAATCAATAAATGATGAAATAGAAAGCATAGATAGAAAGAGAAGCGAACTGGTGGGAAAGAAGGACTTAATAATTGAAAAACTACGTGAAAAGGCTTCAGAATACGACGGGTTTTACAGAAAGGTAATTTATGAGTACCTTGAAAAACTCGATTTCTCAGAGGTGGCCAATGAAACCGGTCTCCCCGAGGAAATGGTAGAAAGTATTATAGGGAAGTTCATCTCATTGTAATTCTTAAACATTTTATATAGATATTACATACTACATAATATGAAAGTGTCATTTAAGTTTGATAAGGATATAGGATTTATTTCAGACGATGGCAAATATGACGTGAAAATAAAAAATTCTGTCGTTGGAAACGATGAATACCATTCACCAACAGAACTTTTAATGCTTGCCATGGGCGCATGTAGCAGCGATGATGTATTGAATATACTCAAAAAGATGAGGAAGGATGTGGAAAATTATAGATGTGAAGTTAGTGCAGAAAAAAGAGATACTGACCCGAAGATGTTAAAATATGGGGAAATACATTACATCTTCCAGGGAAATGTGGATCCTGATTCTGTGAAAAAAGCCATAAACCTTTCGCTGGAAAAGTACTGTTCAGTGTCCCTTACTGTAAAGAATGCGGGAATACCGGTGTCCTATTATTATACCATAAACGGCAAGGATTACCGTTAATTTTTTAACCCGTTTCCTGTAAGTACCAGTATAGACCTTCCAGTATAATGGGCTTTCTTATATGCGGCATAAACCGTGGCAGAGCTGTATTCTACGTAAAAACCTTTAAGAGCCAGATCTTTTCTGGCCTCGATGATTTCATTTTCTGATACTGATACACAGCTGTTTCCATCTCTCATTATTCTCATCATTAACTTCATCAGTAAAGGACGTTTAGCAACAAGTGCATCGGCAATCGATGAGAGATTGTTATCAGGGTTATACTTTAATTCATTTACCCTGGAGCATAGTGGTGAAATATTTTCCGGTTGCACCCCGATAATTTTAGGAATTCTGTCAATCTCACCGGAACTGTAAAGATGGGATAAACCACTATAAAGTCCGGATAACAGAGTTCCTGCTGAAACCGGCACGAATATATTGTCCGGCATCGTTGATGACTGGAGAAATATTTCATATGCAAGTGTTCTGATTCCATCACGGAATTCTGGATTGAGTATGTGTGAAGCATAAAATCCTGGAGATTTTTCGGCAGTTTCCTGTACGTTATCTCTTGTTCCATCAACCTTTATAATATTGGCACCGTAACTGCTTATCTGCTTTAACTTATTTTCATTTGCATTTGCTGGAACATATATATTTACATTATAGCCTGCGCGTGCTCCATATGCTGCCACAGAAGCGCCTGCATTGCCCGATGAATCCTCGTTAATGGAAGTTACATGGAATTCCTTTTCATTGGTTTTTATATATGATATAAGGTTTTTAGTACCTCTATCCTTATATGAATAGGTGGGAGAAAAATAATCCAGTTTGAGTGCTAAACTGCTGTTCAGATCCTCTATGGGGGTAAAAACTTCTCCGAGAGTTACTTTTTTGGTAATATAATCAAAATTAAGTTCCAGATTATCCGTGAACTTTTTATCCGGAATTAATTCAAAAGGTTCCTTACAAATGGTGCATCTTAATTCATATTTAATTCTGGGATGCCCGTTTAGACATACAGATTTCATAAAAAATGTAATACATTAAAAAATAAAATATTATGCAAAATAAATTTGGTTAAAGAGAGGAGTAGTAGGTCTCGTCGTAAGGCTCCGGCTTGAGTCCTTTCCTTTCCCTTATTTTTGCAACTATGCCGGCCTGAAGTTCGTAAGGTACACGCTGGTATCCAGAATTCTCAGAACTCCATATGGCCTTTCCACCTGTGGCGCTTCTTATTGCGGATGCAAAGCCGATCATACCGGATACAGGTGCATTTGCTATAACGGTAATTTCATCACCGTTCTGCTGCATATCCTCAACAACACCACGCCTCTGCTGGAGCTCACTGGTGACTGGCCCCATTAGTTCCTGTGGAACACTTATGTAAACCTTCTGCATGGGCTCCATGAGAACCCTCCCTGCCTGGCACATTGCACCGTATATTGAGTTCCTGCCAGCAGGTATAACCTGTGCCGGACCCCTGTGAATGCTATCCTCGTGAAGTTTGGCATCCATTAAACTTACCTTCACTCCGTATACTTTTTCATTTGCCAGTGGCCCTTTGTCCAGAGATTCATTGAATGATTCTATGAGCAGCTCCATGGTTTCATCCAGATACTGTATTCCCTTTGTCATATCTAACATTACATTGATTCCGTGCACCGACACCAGACTTCTTGCCTCGTTATGATCGAGGCCTGCTTCTTCGAGTATTGCTGCAACCGCCTTTTTATCCTTTATTTTTGACCCGTCTGGTATTTTACCATCAAGAATAGCCAGCACAACGCCTTCTGGAAGTGGTTCTACCTTGAAATAGAATCTATTATGCTTATTGGGAGATTTACCCTCGAATGGGCCTCCGGTTTTATCAACGGTTTCACGGTATACAACCAGTGGTGCTGAGGTTACAACCTCAACATGGTAATCATTTTTTATCCTGTACATTGTAATTTCCAGATGTAACTCTCCCATACCAGATATAAGATGTTCTCCCGTTTCCTGATTAATATCAACCTGTATTGAAGGATCTGCCTTGGAAACGGATCTCAAAACATCTATAAGCTTGGGAAGATCGGCAGTATGCTTTGCCTCGATGGCGAGTGTAACCACTGGATCTGAATAATGAGACATGGGTTCAAAATCCTCCATTTCCTGACTTGATGATACTGTTGAACCGGCGATTGCGCCCTTGAGTCCAACAACAGCAGCAATATTACCTGCGGCTATTTCATCAATTGATATCCTATCAGGGCCCACCATCATTGATAATAACTGAACCTTGGATTTGCCCGCCCCTGTAACGTATAATTCACTTCCCTTTCTGATTATTCCAGAGAAAACTCGTCCAACAGCTATTTCTCCTGCATGTGGATCTATAAGAATTTTGGTTATCATCATGGTAACTGGACCATTGTCGTCGCACATTTCCATGGCCTTCCCGATCTCGCTGTTAAGATCGCCATGCCATATCTGAGGAATTCTGTATTTCTGTGCAACTGCTGGATTTGGAAGATTTTTTATTACCATATCTAGAACTACCTTATGAAGTGGTGCCTTTTTGGCAAGCTCTTTTTGCTTACCTGCTGAGACTAAATCCACTATATCTTTGAAGGTGACTTTGAATAAGCCCATGGCAGGAACAGAAAGTGCCCAGTTATGGTATGCAGATCCGAAGGCAACTGTGCCGTTTTTTACATTGACGAGCCAGTCATTTGCAAATTCCTTTGGAGCATATTTTGTTATTAATTTGTTTACATCGGTAATGACTTTTATGAAACGTTTTTGCATTTCATCGCCATTGAGTTTTAATTCGTTAATCAATCTATCTACCTTGTTAATGAACAGGACTGGTTTAACTCTCTCCCTTAAGGCCTGCCTTACCACAGTTTCTGTCTGGGGCATTACACCCTCAACGGAATCGACAACAATAACTGTACCATCAACAGCCCTCATGGCCCTGGTAACATCTCCCCCGAAATCAACATGCCCCGGAGTATCTATAAGGTTAATAAGGTACTCTTTTCCTTCAACTTCATGAACCATGGACGCATTTGCAGCATTTATTGTTATTCCCCTTGCCTGTTCCTGTTCATCATAATCCAGAAGCAATTGTTTTCCTGCGAGCTCCTCGCTCATCATTCCGGCACCGGCAATAAGATTATCACTTAGTGTGGTTTTCCCATGGTCTATGTGAGCCGCTATATCAATATTCCTTATTAACTCTGGATGTTCAACTAATTTCATTGCCTTTGCAACATTCTCTTCTTTTCGCCCCATTAATAACACCGTTTAAATTCTATAATCCTGTATTAAAAATCATTATTTAATTATTGTTAAAATTTATTTAAAAGCTAAAATAATTTAACTTTTTATCTGTATTTCTATTCTTACACCATCAGGTATGGATATCCTCATCAATTGCCTCAATGTTCTTTCGTCAGCATCCACGTCCATCAGGCGTTTATGTACTCTCATTTCCCAGCGATCCCATGTTGGAGAGCCTTCGCCATCAGGGCTCTTTCTCACAGGAACTTTGAGTTTTTTTGTAGGCAGTGGAACAGGTCCATGTATTTCAACCCCTGTCCTCTTTGCTATTGATTTGATTTCATCGCAAACAACGTCAACTATTTTGTTTTCAGTGCCACTCAGTGAAATTCTTGCTTTATATGCCATATATCATCACACTACTGTTGCCTTTTCAAGGTCTATGCACTGACCGGCTGCGACGGTCATGCCCATATCCCTGATTGCAAATCTTCCCAGCTGTGGGAATTCAGAGACCTTTTCTATAACAAGGGGTTTGTCAGGTATAACTTTCACTACTGCTATATCTCCAGCCTTTATGAAATCGGGCTTGTCCTTAAGGGTTGTTCCATCCTTGGGATTTATGGTCCTGAGAATTTCATCAAATCTGCAAGCTATCTGTGCTGTATGAACGTGGAAGACCGGTTTGTATCCTGCAGCGATAACACTGGGATGCTGAAGCACTACTATCTGAGCTGTAAATGATTTTACAACGGTAGGTGGTGCAGAAGCTGGTCCGCAAACATCTCCCCTCTTCAGATCGTTCTTTGCTATTCCTCTTACGTTGAATCCTATGTTGTCACCTGGCTCTGCCTTGGGCATTGTGGTGTGGTGCTCCTCTATTGATTTAACTTCACCGGACTTGTTTGCAGGCATGAATGTTACCTTGTCATTTACTTTTATGACTCCGGTTTCGACTCTTCCAACAGGCACTGTACCTATTCCGGTAATAGAGTATACATCCTCAACAGGTATCCTGAGAGGTTTGTCTGTTGGTTTCGGTGGAACCTTAAGGTTGTTAAGTGCTTCCATTATTGTTGGACCCTTCCACCATGAAAGGTTCGCACTTGCCTTCATTATATTGTCTCCCTTATAACCGCTCATGGGTATGATAGGTACATCCTTGTATCCTATGGGTGCAAGAAGTTTTGTAACCTGTTCCTTTACTTCATTGAATCTCTTTTCGCTGAATGCCGGCTGGGTTGAGTCCATTTTGTTTATTGCTACAATTAACTGGGGTACACCAAGTGTTCTTGCAAGGAAAGCGTGTTCTCTTGTCTGGGCCATAACTCCCTCTCCCTCTCTGGCTGAGACTACGAGAACTGCAGCATCTGCCTGACTTGTTCCTGTTATCATATTTTTAACAAAGTCCCTGTGACCGGGAGCATCGATAATTGTAAAGTAGTACTTGTCAGTCTCGAATTTTCTGTGTGTAAGATCGATAGTAACTCCTCTTTCTCTCTCTTCCTTGAACCGGTCCATAACCCAGGCAAATTCGAATGTTGCCTTTCCCTTCTCTTCTGATTCCTTCTTGTACTCGTCAATTATGTGCTGTGGAATTTCTCCGTGCTCAAACAATAGTCTACCTACGAAGGTAGATTTTCCATGATCGACATGCCCTATTATAACTAAATTCAGATGTGGTAATTCTGCCATTTTCTTTCACCTTTAATCAGGATTAAATATCCTTTCTTTACCATATAATACTTTAATATTTAAATATCTTTCTTTATGTTTTATCAGTAGCCATATGCATATAAATCGGTATTGATTTTATTTTCAGAGATAAACTGAAACTATTCTGATAATAATAAATATATACTAATTTAAAATAACGCTGTATGGATTCCAAATTTAATATTATTTCAAAGGATAAGGATTCAATCAAACTGGAAATGATAAATTATGATAATACACTCCTAAGGCCACTGGCCGAAGAAATATTAAAGGATGATAAGGTAGTTGATTCCTATTATTATATTAAACATCCGGAAATAGATAATCCCCAGATATATGTAAAGGTAAGTACCGGGAAACCACAGGCCGCAATTAAAAGAACAATAAAAAGAATGAATAAAGTTTATGAAACACTTTACTCAGACCTGGAAAAAGAACTTGAAAAAGTAGATGCCAAGAAAGAAAAAAATGAGCAGTAAGTATGTTCTAGAAATATCCGGTGAAAACATTGAAATTACCGCTACAGAAATAAAATATATACAGGAAACATACCATAACTTTGATATAATTGAATTCCAGCAAAAATTTGTACTTATTGAAGGTATTCCGGATAATTTAAAGAGTTCTGCCTTTATAAATTTTATTTCAATTGTTATTGATGAAAATTCTGATTACAGAAAATTATCAGGAAGTAAGATACCGGCAGGAACATTTTATGTAAGAGTAATAGGGGCAGGAAAATCAGAATCAGAGATTATGGAATCAGAAGTAGGAAAAAATATCGGGGCTACAGGAAGAGTATCTTTTAAAAATCCCGATTTCAGAATCAGGGCAGTACTGATAGACAAATGGTACCTCTGCATGGTAGTTTATGAAAGAAATAAAAAATCCTTCGAGGAGAGGCGGGCTCCAATGAGACCATTTTTCTCACCTGTATCACTTCATCCGAAATACGCAAGATATCTTGTAAATACTTCAGGCACTAAAGAGGGAAATACCGTACTTGATCCGTTTTGTGGTACTGGTGGAATACTTATAGAGGCTGCCATGCTCGGCAGAAAAATAATAGGCAATGATTCCTCCCTTAACATGGTAATGGGGACAAAGCTCAATTTTAAATATTTCAAAATCGAGGATTACACTGTTTATAATAAGGACATATCTGAACTTAATCTTGAATTTCCTGTGGATGCAATAGTTACAGATATGCCATATGGAAGAAGCTCGGGAATAGATAACCATGATATTATCGAACTTTACAAAGAATCATTCAAAAAATTTTATGAACTTTTGAAGAGCGAACATATGTGCTCCATTATAATAAATAATGTTGAATTCCTAGAATATTCAAAAAATTATTTTACAGTAGAAAATATAGTGCCTGTATACCAGCACAAATCCCTGATAAGGCAGTTTGTTGTAATAAAGCGCATCAACTGACCGGCTTTATGGAGATTCCCACATTTTCTCCTGAAATATCCCAGATTTTTCCATCGGAAGTCTTGGAGATTTTTATTTCTATGCTGAGAGTTTCATTCTGTATCAGGTCCCTGAATTTCTCTATAGACTTTCCTATGTCCCCCGATGCATTTATTTCGGTGACTATATTCTGCGAATATTCAAGATTCATATCCTTCCTCATTATCTGAATTCTCCTTATAATTTCCCTTGCGAATCCCGCAAGCATAAGATCTTCATCTATCTGCCTGTTTATATATACAGATATGCCAGTTTTTTCATCACCGGCATATGCGTATATTTCAAGAGGGTCTTCGTGCACATCCAGGTATTCAGATGTAAATTCATGTCCTTCGTATACTATTTTTCCCGTTGTTTTTAATTGCGTGTATATACTGTTTTTTGCCAGGTATTCTGTAAAAGCATTGGTAGTGCCCCTTAATATAGGTGCAACCTTTGAGAATACGGGCTTTATTGTTACCTTTACAGGCTTTTCCTCTGACTTTATAAATCTTATAGTCTGTGCATTAAGTTCAGGAGATATAATATCAATTATGGATTGCTCGATGTTAATGTCACTGTAGATTAATACCTCGCTAACAACCTGCCTTCCCTTGATATTGGATTCCTGTCTTGCTCTTCTGGAAAGCTCCATTACAGATATTGCATATTTGAATTCCTTTTCCAGATCTGAATTTATGTAATAACTGTCCGGTTCGGGATATTTTTCTGAATGCACCGATCTTTCTGGACCAGAAAGTTTTAGATACAGATAGTCAGTATAAAATGGTGACAGCGGAGCAAGCATCTTTATTATATTTATTAGGGTATGATAAAGAGTTTCGTATGCTTTTCTTTTACTGCTATCCAGTTCTCCCTCCCAGAATCTTTTTCTTGAAAGCCTCAGATAATAATTTGAAAAATCGTTGATTAAATCCATGATATTTCTCAATGCTATGTGCATATCAAATTCATCCATATTCTTCCTGACATTTTCAATGGTAGAATTGAGTCTCGAAAGTATCCATTTATCCAAGAGGTTCTCTGGAGCTTCGAGCTTTTCAAACACAAATCCATCAAGATTGGCGTTCGATGCAAAAAACGAATAAACATTTGATAGAGTGCCGAATACCTTTCTGCTGGTGTCATTGATAAGCTTTTTATCTATTGATTTTGAATTCCAAGGTGCGCCTGTATAGAAAAATAGCCTTGCAGGATCTGCACCGTACATGGCTATAAAGTCATTTGCCGTTACAAAATTGCCCTTGCTCTTGCTCATCTTCTGCCCGTGTTCATCCAGTATAAAGCTCATAGACATGACATTTTTATAGGCATTTCTTCCGAATAGGAGTGATGCTATTACATGAAGCGTGTAGAACCAGCCTCTGGTCTGATCTATGGCCTCTGTTATAAAATCAACGGGTATGCTTTCCGTATCAAATTTTTTATTGAAAGGGTAATGCATTGCAGCATATGTGGCGCTTCCGGAATCAAACCATGTATCTATAACATATGGCTCCCTGGTCATGGCTTCAGAGCATTCCGGGCACCTAAGCTTTACATTGTCTATAAAAGGCCTGTGGAGATCATCCGGTATGTTTCCACCATATTTCTGAAGATCTTCCCTGCTTCCTATGGCAAGGTAATGCCCTTTAGTACACTTCCACAGCGGTAGCGGTGTTCCCCAGTACCTATTCCTGCTCAATGCCCAATCCTTGGCATCATCAAGAAAGTTTCCGAATCTACCATATTTCAGATATTCCGGGAACCAGTTTACTTTTTCATTATTATTTTTGAGCAAATCCCTTATGGTTGATACCCTTATAAACCATGCATCCAGTGGATAGTACAAGAGTTTTGTGGAGCATCTGTAACAGAATGGATATGTATGTTTTATTTTCTGGCTTTTGAACAGAAGTTTATTTTCTTTGAGATAACCGATGATTTCAGGATTGGCATCCATAACAAATTTTCCCTTCCATGGAACACTGGAATCAAATTTTCCCTCTGTATCCACAGGGTTTACAAGCTCTATCCTGTATTTTTTAGCTATATCAAAATCATCAGCACCAAATGCAGGTGCTGCGTGGACTATTCCTGTTCCATCCTCCGCAGTTACAAAATCCCCTGTAACAACCTTAAGTGCGTTTTTGCCAACTTTTAAAAATGGCATGAGCTGTTCGTACTCGGTACCATCAAGTTCGGATCCTTTCACCCTCTTGATTATCTTTGGGTCCTTGAATAGGGAATTTACCATATCAGAAAGCAGATAATATTCATTTCCCTCTGATGATACCAGTGAATACTCGAAATACTTGTTTACAACTAGAAGCTCATTTGAGGGAAGTGTCCAGGGGGTTGTTGTCCATGCGAGTAAATATCTGTTTCTGGTTCCCTTTACCCTGAATTTTACATAAACGGATGTATCATCTGTCTCCTTATAACCCTGTGCAACCTCATGGGAGCTCAATGAAGTACCGCATCTCGGGCAGTAAGGCACAATTTTATAGTCCTTTACAAGCATACCATCATCGAAGAGTTTCTTAAGGGCATACCACTCGCTTTCCATATAATCATTTCTCAGAGTAACGTAGGAATCCTTTTCATCTATCCAGTATCCTATTTCACTGTCAATCCGGTTCCATTCGTCTATATATGTAAAGACACTGTTACGGCAGTATTCATTAAACTTCTCAATGCCAAAATTTTCTATCTCCTTCTTTGTATTGAACCCAAAATGCTTTTCGGCTTCCAGTTCCACAGGCAAACCATGGCAGTCCCATCCGCCCGTTCTTCTGCCTATGTCATAGCCTGACATGTATTTATATCTCATTACTGTATCTTTTACAGTTCTAGTCATGAGATGCCCTACATGCGGTCTCCCGTTGGCTGTAGGTGGTCCCTCCAGAAATGTGTATCTCTTAAGTCCACGGTCCTTATGAAGTATGTTTTCAATGATTTTATTATCTTCCCAGTATTTTCTGATCTCGTTTTCGATATCAATTAATCCTCTATTTACATCTATATTCTGGTAAAAATTCTGAGTCATTACCCGATTAGTAATAAAATGTATTTATTATTTTTTATAAATACACAGATGCTAAAAAAATCAATTCCTGTATTTGCTGTATGAATATATAAGGTCTATCAGGTTCTTTTCCATTTTTTCATTTATCGTGCCATCGTTTTTCTTTTTAATTATGTAATCCTTGGCATCTTTTATGCCTTTTTTGGACGTTATAGAATATATGCTCCCTCTGACAGCCCCCCTTACACTATCTGGTAGTTCTTTCAGAAGTGTTCCCAGCATATAGTTAAATTCATCTTCCCTTCGCATATCAAGTTTCTTGACGGCTTTTTCCCCATTATTCTCCTTGTAATTTTTATTTACCCTGGCACCGTATTTTTTGTATTTGTAATTGGACATTCAATTTTATAGGTTAAATTTATATTTAAGATTTGTTAATTTTTCCTTTCCCTGCGTAATGCTATAAACATTATATACGAGAAAAAAATATAGTTTAAGGTTTGATATTATGAAAATGCCAAAACAAATAAAAACTTACTGTCCATATTGCAAAAAACATACAGTACATGATGTTGAGAGGGTTCGTAAGAGGAAAGCCAGTGAATTGAGAGCCGGCCAGAGGAGATTCAGAAGAGTCACCTCCGGATACGGTGGTTTCCCGAGACCTAGATACGAGGGCAGGGAAAAACCCACAAAGAGAATTGCCCTCAAATTGAAATGCACGGTATGCAAGAAATCAATAACCCCTCCGACACAGAGAGCTAAGAAATTCGAAATAGTGGAGGCGTGAATATGGTAGATGAATTCAAAAAATTAAAGGATACCGGGAATAACTTCCTGAAAATAAAATGCAAGAGCTGTGGCAATGAGCAGATTGTGTATTCAAAGATATCTTCGATTGTTGTATGCAATATCTGCGGAGCCACAATAGCCAGACCGACAGGATCTACCCTTGAAACATCTGGAGACCTTGTTGAAAAGGTAAAATTATAGGTATATTATGTCCAAGGAAATGCCAGAAGTTGGGGATCTTGTAGTTGTTACGGTAAAGGAGGTTCAGAACTACGGAGCCATTGTCCAGCTGGATGAGTATCCAGGAGTGTCAGGATTTATACACATAGCCGAGGTGGCTACAGGTTGGATAAAGCATATTAAGGATTTTGTAAGGGTTAATCAGCGAACCGTTTGCAAGGTATTAAATGTAGACCCAAACAGAAGACATGTTGACCTTTCCCTGAAAAGAGTGAATGAGCACCAGAAGAGAGAAAAAATAGAGGAATGGAAAAACGATCAGAAATCCTATAAACTGCTTGAGATAGTGGCAAAGGAAGCAAATATAAATGATAATAGTAAATTAAAAAATATAGAAGATTACCTCATATCGGAATACGGAAGTGTTTATGATGCCTTTTTTGAGGCAGCGTCTGCCAAAGATTTTATGGAAAACACAGAAGAACCGTGGAAAGATGTTTTTATTAAGGTTTCAAGGGAGAATATATCCATACCCATGGTGAAAATAGGAGGTGAAATAGATATGTATTCACTTGCACCGAATGGTGTGGAACTGATCAGGGATGCACTTGATATAAACGATGATGGTAATGTGGAAATTACATATGCCGGTTCTCCCAGATACAGGATTTCTGTAGTAGGCGAGGATTATAAATCTGCTGAAGAAATATTGAAGAACGTTCTTGAAACAGTTTCCACCAGATGCAAAAAGAATGGCATATCCTATAGTTTTATCAGGGATGAGCAATGAAAACACTTATACGCAAATGCCCACATTGCAATTTATATACAATGAAGAACATATGCCCGGTATGCGGTGAAAAAACTGTAATGGCAATACCCATGAAATATTCACCATCGGATAAGTTCCAACAATACAGAATAAAATTATTAGAGGAGGATAACAGTGGAAAAAATAATGATTAAAACCTATGAAGAACCTGAGTTGAAATCACCTATATTTGTGGGGGGACTTCCGGGCATAGGCAACGTGGGTAAAATTACGGCGGATTATTTCATAGATAAACTTAAGATGGAAAAAATAGCAGATATATATTCAGAATTCCTTCCCCCGCAGGTATTTATTTATGACAATGTGATCCATCTAGTAAGAGTGTCTATTTATTATAAAAAAACAGGTAAGAAGAATGATCTCATATTCCTTACGGGGGATTTCCAGGGGACAACGCAGGAAGGGCAGTATGAACTTTCATATGCCATACTGGAATTATTAAAAAAATATGATGTCTACAGGGTTTACACACTTGGCGGCTACAGTGTTGGAAAAATAGTTGAAAACCCTCGCGTGCTGGGTGCCGTCAGTGATAAAAAACTTATAAAACCACTGGAAAAAAACGGCGTTGTTTTTCCTTCAGGAGAGCCCAGTGGCGGGATAGTAGGATCTGCAGGACTCATACTCGGCCTTGGAACTGAAATGTTTTCAGTACCCGGTGCATGCTTCATGGGGGAAACATCGGGATATTTTGCGGACCCAAAGAGTGCCAGAGCAATAATAATGGTTCTTTCCAGAGTTTTGAAGACAAAGATTAACCTCAGCGACATTGATGAAAAGACCAAACAACTTGAGGACATAACAGAAAAAATGAGGCAGGAAGCCCAGAACAAGAACTCAAAGGAGGACCTGGGATATTTCGGATAAGTTTATAGAAAATAAAATTAATTTATATGGACAATACCATTTTTATGGTATATTCTTGAATACTCGATTTTTGATTTTCACATGATTTATATGTTATATATTTATATGTTGATTGCATTACAATAATCGATGAGAGCCGAAGTTTTTAAGGCAGGCAATATCAAAAAACTGAAAAAAAATTTTAATGGCATTGACGATTATGACAAACCTGTGTATGCCATGGTAATAAACCTATTCGATGCATTTCCTGAACGTATATCAGTAATAAAGGTTTACCGCGATAGCGATATAGATTTAAAAATAAGAATGGGAAATAAGGATTATAGATACATAAAAATTGTGAGCTCCAGTGATGGCATGTTTGAAATAATGAAACTCACACTTGATGAACGGAAGATAGGAAAAGCAAGTCTGTATGATATGATTCACAGGGATATGGATATAGGTACCCAGCTTTCACGGGAAACAAGAAATGAAATACTGAAATATATAGACTTCAACAGGAACAGGAAGAAACTTCTCTATATACTCAACGACAGGGAGAATAACGGCTATTATATTATGAAGGAAACGACTATCAAGGATATAATACTGCATGATATTGAATATATGTATGCCAGGGATAGCTCGTACAGGGTTTACAACGGCACTGTTCCTGTAAAGTTTATAAACGATTACTGGGTGGGCTATCTCAAAAGGAGGAAAAAAACGGAGAAGGATGTGTGGAAATCACTTATTACAGGTTAATATTATAATACAGAGAATCTGTAATTTACTTAAGGCAAATTATGAAATAAAGGTTAACTACTCAGGCAAAAAATTATTAAATATATTGATTATATGTTACAATGGACTATGATGTTGATGTTGCAATAATGGGCGGAGGCCTCGCCGGAATTTCAGCAGCAATTACTGCTGCTAATAAGGGGCTTTCAGTTATAGTTCTGGAGCGTGGTGAACGTTCCGGATCAAAAAATGTTTCCGGTGGCAGGATGTATATTCATTCTCTTGAAAAGCTACTGGGAAATAGATTCAGGGATGCTCCTCTGGAACTTCCCATAAAGAAAGAAACGTTTGAAATTTACACAGAAGAGAAGAAAATAAGTTTTTCGTTTGAAAATAAAGAGACAGAGAACAGTTATTCCATACTCAGATCAAAATTTGATACCTGGTTTGCATCGGAAGCAGAAAATATGGGCGTTCCAGTATCATATTCCACATTAGTCAGCGGAATTGACCGGGAGGATGGTGGCCTGGTTTTAAGAAGCGATAGGGGGGATATAAGAACACCGCTCCTAATAGAAAGCGATGGAGCAGCAGCCTTTGCATCCAGATATCTTGGACTTGTAAAGGAAAAACAGTTTTCAATGCAGCCCGTTGAAAAACTTGAAAATAACCCGGATTTTATGCCGAGACAGTTCATGGTAGGTGTAAAGGAAATTATAGACAAAAAAACTGAAAATACTTACGGTGAGGCAAGAACCATTCTCGGGCTTTCTGGGGATATAAAAGGCGGTGGTTTCTCATACACAAATAAAGAAACTACATCCATAGGACTCACACTGAAGCTGGACTCACTTGAAAAGCATAAGGAGAAGGCCTTTGAGTTAATAGAGGATTTCAGGGAAAAACTCGGAATAGAAGGAAAACTACTTGAATATTCTGCACATTTAATACCATTTTACCGGTTTGACAGCCTTCCTCCCAGATATGCGGACAATTTAATGGTTACCGGTGATGCTGCTGGATTCCTGATCAATGATGGATTTACCATTCGTGGTATGGATAATGCAATAGAATCGGGCAGGCTGGCAGGTGAGGCGGCTAAAAAAATATTCGATTCCGGTGATTATAGGGACACATTCATCTATGAACAGATGCTGGAGGATAGCTTCATACTGAAGGATATGAAGGCCGCCTCAAGGATATCAACGCTGTTTGGCAATGAAAGAACTTTTGATGCCTATCCAAAAATGATGGCTGGTATAATGGAAAGAATGTTTTCTGTTACGGATAATCCCAGAGAGAACATAAAAGATGTTATGCGTGATGAGGTTAAAAAGAACGGCATCGGATATTATACACTTATAGAAGATATGTTAAAGGTGATATGATGGAGCTAATTAAAAGGTTAGGATTGAATAAAAATGAGGTTGGTAATACAAGCCATATAACTGTAAATACAGATATATGCAAGAAATGTATAGATAAACCATGCATAAAAGTATGCCCGGCAGGCACATATGAAGATGATAAGGAGAATGGAATAATAGTTCATTATGAAAGATGTCTGGAATGTGGTGCTGCACTCTATGCATGTCCGTTCGGCGCGCTTGACTTTAAATACCCTGAAAAGGGGGTAAGCTATATCTACGGATAACCTTACTGATTCTTTTCGCGTCCCTTTATTATTTCTTTTTTACAGCTGCACAGTGAAAAATCGCAGGATTTTATTGCGAATTCTGGGCAAAGGTCTAGATTGTCTGGATTTCGGGTTGCAACTGCCTCTCTTATTTCCGAAATAGTTCTATTGCAAATGTTTATAATTTTATCTGTGTCAAAATAAATATCTCTTGCAACGACAATATTGCCAAGCCTCGGGTACACTATTATTAAAACTCCCTCCCTCCTATTTCTCCTTGCACACATTATTGCCAGTTCAGAGTAGTATGTATCAGGTAATCTACCGGGATATACAGAATTGTTAATTTTGAGTAGATAGGGGACTATAGAATTTTCATCATACATATTTTTAATAATATACTTGTCGTCCCCGTAAAGGGGAAGCGTTGAAATCTTATTTATTTCAGAAATTTCACTCCCGCTTGCACTGAGTGCCGATCCATTTATGGAATCTATCATAAAGAATTTAACATTGTTTTTTTCATAGTATGAGGAGGGTATAGATGCACCGGTATCCGAATTCCTGGAATCTCCGATGATTTTATGGTAATACTTTCTCGGGTAGATAAGATCATAAAATCTCAGGTCTAAATTCACTACATCCCCTGTATATATCGATGAAAGAAGAGATTCCATTTCATTATCCTCAACAATGGTTGCCACATTTCTTGCCCATGAGGATTCTACCGGCCGCAATGAATGACACATACAAACACCAGCCTCGGAAAACTGGCACCCATATCCGAAGTATGAACATCTGGGAAAATCACTTATATCTCCGTTCTCTATTCCTCTTTTTATTAGTGAAAATCTGAATACCATTTCATTTTCTATTGCACCAAGGTCTTTAATGGATATACGGTAAACGTGGAATTTGCCTTCAGTAAAAAATACAAGGAAATTATCCTGCGTAAAATTTCTATTCATTGCTGCATAGAAAAGCAACTGCTCCAGATCCGAACGGTAAATACTGTATAAATTTTCAATGTTTACTCTGTCAACATTTTTAGTTTTAAATTCTACAATAGAATCATAAATCATGAAATCCGCCCTGCCAACAACATTCAAACCTATCTGTGTTGCAGTAAGAATAATTTCAGAACCGGAAAATCCAGGTATACGTTCAAACCATTGCCTGGCCAGAAAGTGCACTTCTTCCCCGTACTTCATTCTTGAATTCAGGCTTTCGGGTATGGCAATATCCGGATATTTCCTAGAAAAATATGAGTGCACCGGGTTTATCAAATCAGTTACATATAGATAATCAGGAACTGTAAAGCTTTTTATTTTGATTCTATCTTCCAGTATTTTAGAAATATAGGTATCATCCTCCTCACTTATAATTGATGATTTTATATCCTGTAAAAATGACATATTTATATATTATAATCTGGTTAAATAAATTTTGTTTATAGAAATCATAAGGAGCAGATAAACGCGAAAAATCTATTCTGCTTAGTATTAAATTTCTATGTGTTAACATCTACTATATAAATATTTCAAAAATAGTTACTATAATTCATATAAAAAGATTATGCTGTGTGGAATGGTTATATATGATTATAGATATATTTAAATATAACAATTATATGCATTCCTATGGACGTTAATGAAAAACAGGCACTGACAGGTAGAGTCGAACATTTTGGGGCTGAATCTGCAAAGGCAACAACATCGCAGTTTTTTGGATTTTTGCTTGATGCGTTTGATTTAACAATGATATTAACAACTGCACCAATACTGGCCTATGTTTTGCTACCACCATCGACTGCGTTACTGGGAACATTTACGATAATATTTGCATATTCGTTGACAATTATCTTCAGGCCACTGGGATCGGCAATTTTTGGTAACATGGGCGATAAGATAGGCAGGAAAAAGGACCTAATTATAACAATACTGGGGCTTGGAATTGTGAGTACATTAACCTCGGCATTGCCGACTTTTGCAAGTGTAGGTATATTTGCATTTGTTTTGTTTGTTTTAATAAGAATGGGAGTTGGAACCTTTGCTGGTGGTGAGTATGCTGCAGGCCATCCTTTCGTGATGGAGTGGACACCGCTGAAGTTCAGGGGATTGATAAGCGGTGTAGTGCAGGGAGGATTTTCGTTTGGTGCATTGTTAGCTGCAGCAATTGTTGCAATATTTACTGGCTATTTTGGTTTGGCAGCAATAAAGGCATATGCTTGGAGATATTTATTTTTAACAACGTTGATACCGGTTTTCATAGCATTAGTTGTAAGATTAACAATGAATGATACACCGGCATTTAATAATCTTAAAAAAGAGAAAAAAATAAGAAAAACACCACTCACAGATCTTTTCAGGAAAGAGCATAGAAAGGATTTCTTTCAGGTTATGATATTTATGACCGGTATGTTTTTCTTTGCATATTCATTATTTGCCTTTGTTCCCACAATACTTGAATCAAAGCCGAGCATTCTATCATTTGGAAGTGCAACAACAATATATACGTATTCTCTTGTTTCTGCATTCATAGGCGCAATATTCTTCGGCGCGCTTTCCCAGAAGGTGGGAAGGAGAAGATTGCTATTAATCTGGGCCGTACTGACATTGATACTTGCGGTTCCGGCATTTTACGGAATATTTTATGGTGCAGAGACAGGAAATGTCATGTTAACGTATATATCTGTATTAACGGTGGGATTTGTAACACAGGCACCATGGGGCATAGTTCCTGTATACCTGTCAGAGAGATTTAAAACGTCCATGAGATCCTCTGGAGTCGGCTTTGGCTATTCTTCTGGAATATTTATAGGTGGCTGGTTTTCCATATATGTGCCATTGATGCATCAGTATTTATTTTCATCAATAGATACTCCCACAAATATATGGTTTTCAACGGCGGTACTTTTGATGATCGGAGCTGTAATAGTGGGTATAGGTCAATATATTGGACCGGAAACAAAGGGCACAAGGCTGACACCGGAAATTGATGATAGGGATATAGAGCAAAGTAAACCTGTAGAACATTCAATACCATCTACAGAGGAATAAAAAAATTTGTTTATAAATAATAATAATTTTATTTACTTTGATATTGTTACTTCATATTTTACCTTCATTTACCTGCCATTTATCAACTTCATTTTAGTTGCATCCAGTAGGATACATACTGTCAATTTTATAATTATAACTTTATGGGGAAAATCATACCGTTTTACGCAAGAGAAAATTTTTCTCCGTGTTTCTTCAACATTTTCAGGCTGGTTATATCTTCCAATACTTCCCTTATATTAACATCATCCACGTTTAAGTTATAATTTTCCCGTAACTTCCCCGTTAAACTGTTAACATCAATAGGGGCGTCCATAAACTTCTTTGCAAGATTATATGTATCTTCATAAACGTTCCATGGAAAGACGAACCATGCCCATTCTTCCTTGGAAAGACCTTTACCGTAATAATCAGGAGTATAACTTGAACCGTTCACATAAAGCATAGATGTGGTTTTCAATTCATCAGGATTCAGGGATTTTATATAGTTGTGGGAAAGCCTCATGCTTTCGCCTGTATCGGTTATGTCATCAACTATCAGCACTTTTTTCCCGGATACATCATAATTCAATTTTTCCTTGAGAATGGCTTTTCCATCCATTGTGGCGGTAACTCCCCAGTGTTCGGTTTTAATTGAAAGGAGGTCTTTCTTGAAAAGATAATCAGCCACCATTCTTGCCGGCACCAATCCACCTCTAGCAATACCAACTATAATGTCTGGGTTATAGTTATCTGCAATTATCATCTTCATTATTCCTCTTGTCCATTCCTCTATGTCCTTCCATGAAACATATGTAGCTTTGAATTCCATTCTTATCTATGGATAAGTGGATATTGTTATTTTAATGTTCTTTAATGCATATTATTCAGCTTCCGCTGATACCTCTTTTACATTTGTTGATTTTCCGGCCAAAAGGGTAGGCGATATAATGAAAGCTACGAGGACTATGGCAACTGCAGGTATTATTCCATAGATAGAACTGGTTATGCTGATAAAGTAACCACTTAGCACCACCGGGATAATTGCCACCCCAACATTGGTGGCAACACTGTACATGGATGTTGCAAAACCTGCTCTGGCAGGGTCATCCACATAGTTTATTATGGAATTAAGGGCCAGTACCCAGAAAGCGTTGCCAAAAAATCCGAATATAAAGAACGATGCGGTTATCATGCTGGCTATATTTGTATAAACTAGGGAATATAATAGAATGCCGGCAAATATGAATGACACCAGCCCGGTCATAACTGTACCTGATCTGATCATGTGGTAGCGTTCTAAAATGAACGGCAATATTAGTGCACCCATTGCTGAGCCCAGGAACTCAACACCACCCATGACACCTGATAATTTCAACAGGAATGTCCCGGTAAAATGGAATCCCAGTGCGGTGGCCGCTATATCACCGAAGAGTATTGATATTGAAGCCATTGAAAGTCCTATGTACCAGTTTTTTATCATCCCGGGCTTAAATGATCCTTTCAGGGATTTCCCACGGTATTTCTTCGGATACTGTGGCAGGTATACGAAAAGCCATAGGGATGCTATTATTGTCAATATAGCAGGAAATGCCATGATTCCTGTAAGTGAAAAGGCAAGATATATATAAGGACCCAGAAGTGCACCTGAAGACATACCGAGAAACAGGGAACCTATGCTTAATCCCGTGATTGTGGCAGATTTTTTTCTATCCATTGATTCGGCAATGCTCCCTACAGGGGCAAGGGAAAATGGATAGGCGCTGGCTGCAATAATTGATAAAATTAGGAATTCAGTATAGTCTGTGGCAAATATACGTATGAATAACCCGGCTATGGAGAATAGCATGGCAAGATATATTGAGGACTTTACTGTAAATTTGGCAGAGAGAACTCCGGCTATAAGGCCAATGATAGCCATTGTGTACCCATATACAGAGAGTATAAGCACTATTTCCGACAGAGTTGCGGACAGATGTGCGATTAGTTCCGGTATGACAGGCGCCAAAATAAACCACCCGAAGCCTATTGTAAAAACAAAAAACCAGTACGGTAAGAGTTTTTTCAAATTATCCATGATAGTGAATGACATTCATGTACATAAAAGTTTATACAGTTTAAATATAATTTATGTCTTTCAGATATATTTAATAAGTGGCGAATAATAAAATATCATGGACTTTTCATTCAGCGATGAACAGGAACTATTAAGAGAGAATACTGCAAAGTTTTTGGAGAAAAATTTAAAGCCTTTTGTCAGGTCTATAGATGATAATGGAGAAATTCCGGAGACTTTTTTTAAAAAAGCAGGCGAAAATGGAATTATATCCCCATTTATTAACCAGAAATATGGGGGACCTGGCCTATCTTTTATGGATTCTGTTATCATAGCAGAGGAAATTGCAAAAGTCGATACGAGTATGGCAACCTCTGTTTATTATCTTCTGAACACATCGTGGGCTTACGTGCTCCAGAAATACGGTAAGGAAGAATTAAAGGAGAAACTGCTGCCTGATATTGCAAATGGGAATAAATTCATAGGAATTGCATCAACTGAGCCATCCGGTGGGAGCGATGTGGCAAACATAACCACCACCGGTGAACTAAGAGATGGAAAAGTGATTATCAACGGTGAGAAATTGTACATAAGCGGTGCCATGGAGGCCAGAAAGAACGGTGGAGGGCATCTGACACTGGTTAAAACAGACAAAAGCATGGGGCATAAGGGAATAACCATGGTCTATATTCCTGCTGATACAAAGGGTATGGAAATCACCAAACTTCAGAATATGGGAAGGATGGGTATATCTACATGTGGAATCAAATATAATGATGTAGAAGTCCCGCAGGAAAATATCATAGGCAAAATCAATGAGGGATTTTATTATTCCATGGACGGATTCAACCATGCAAGAATTATGGTAGCAGCGGCATGTAATGGTTTATCTCTTCGGATGCTTGATGAAGGTATAAAATACATAAAAGAGAGAGATGCATTCGGAAAGAAGCTAGGTGATTTCGAGGCAATAGCCTTCGAGGCTGCAGATCTGAAGACAGAAATTGAAATGGCATGCCTGCTCAATTATAAATCAGCGTACATGGCAGATATGAATGACCCTGACTTTTATATATATAGTTCAATGTCAAAACTTACATCCCCGCAGATTGCCATGGATACTGTAAAAAAGGTAATGATGTGGTTCGGAGCTTATAGCTATACAAAGGACTCCGGCATAGAGAGAAGTGCCAGGGGAATATTTTCATATCTGGTTGGTGCGGAGGGTGCGTTGAACATAATGAAAATGATAATCTCACGTTCCATGTTGAAATAATAATATTTAATTGTATATATTAAAATCGGCAGTACGATGTTGCCAGATCCACATACCTTGAACAATATTTTTTATGATAATTGAGATAAAATTAAAGACAGTACAACAAATATAGATTAATGGTGTCCTATATCAACATACATGTCCACAGAGGGAAATCTAAAATAAATTCCGGAGCGGAATGGTTTGATGTTTATACAATGGAACCTTTTGAAAATAACAGGGCAAACAGGGATATTATTAATCAGCTTTCAAAATATTTCAAAGTTGATTATCAGAGAATAGAAATTGTCAGGGGTTCAAAGTCCAGGAAAAAAGTTATAAAAATAAATGATTAAGTTAATTCTATTGATAATTTTATAAATCTAATACCTATTTATGCATCATTACGCTCTCCTTATGTCCAGAGTTCACAATAGATAATATGCCTTTAAGTAGGGTTTTATATGTAAAACGGGTATACACATATATGTTCAGCGATAACCTGTTAAATGGAAAAAATATTCTTATAACCGGTGGCGGCACCGGACTTGGAAAGCAGATGGCAGAAACTTTTCTGAAACTTGGAGCCACGGTATCCATAGTGAGCAGACATGAGGAACACCTGATAGGGGCAAAAAATCACTTCAGTAAAATGGGGTATCATATTGAGGCGGAAAAATGCGATGTGAGAAATCCTGAAGAATTAAAAAGTGCCATTGATGCTATAGAGAAAAAAACCGGAAGTATAAACGTACTTGTAAACAATGCCGCAGGGAATTTTATCAGTAAAACAGAGGACCTAAGCCCCAAGGCATTTGATACTGTAATAGGGATAGTTCTCAATGGCAGTTCGTATGCCTCACTGGAAATGGGAAAGCGCTGGATTAAAAATTCCATAAAGGGCACCATACTCAGCATAGTTGCAACCTATGCGTGGACGGGATCTGGCTATGTTGTCCCCTCAGCCATAGCAAAGGCAGGTGTTCTTGCATTAACAAGGTCACTTGCCGCAGAATGGGGTCATTATGGAATAAGGACTGTTGCAATTGCACCTGGTGCGTTCAGGACAGAGGGTGCCTGGTCCAGACTCTTACCAGGAGAAGAGTATGAAAAGGAAATTATAGATGGAAATCCGGAAAGAAGGCTTGGTACCAAGGAAGAAGTGGCAAACATAGGGGCATTCCTCATATCTGATCTGGCATCTTATATAAATGGAGATGTTATTACAGCAGATGGCGGGCAGTCATTATACGGGGCCAGTTTTTTTAATATGATGGAAAAACTCCCAGATGATCTGTGGAAGATGATGCGTCAGAGATGATTTATTTCCTTTTTATATAAGTTAATTTATATTCTGGAAATAACAAATATTTTTATAGAACTATTCTTATATAGCAGGATGGCATCTAATGCTAGAATAAGGTATCTCATAACAACACTCGGATCTGTTATTACCATGATTTCAGGGATTTTGGTATTGCTTCTTTTATTCATATCGGGGCTTGCAGGTGCCGCACAGCTCATGTTTTTTAATCCAGCGGGCTTCGTGGTAATAGGAAGCTCCATAGTTATGGCTATATTTCCTATAATCTGGATAATACTGGCTTATATTATATACTCCATGGCCAAGGGAACACACAGAAAGGATAAACTGGTCAATGGTATCATAATAATAATTCTAGGATTTATCATATTATTCATGGGTGGAGGATTTGTTATAGGCCCTGTACTTGACATAATTGGAGGGTTTTTGTTAATATTGTAATTCCCATACAGTAATATAATAAATGATTTATGTACAGATATATTAGTTAAATTGCACTTATGTTTTACGTCAATTAAAAATGTCTAATTTTAGGCAATTACATAACACAATTTCGAATATTTTCAGAATATATTTATATATTGATAGATATTGTCATGCTTATGGATAGTATATTTAAATTAGGTTTTCAAAAAAAAGAAACAGTCAGACAGGCGGCTGGTGAGAGTCTTAAAAGATTCATTTTAATAGCTATTGTTGCAGGACTTCCAGCATTTTTAGAAGGATTCGATGGAGAGATATATTCTTTCGGTTCATCATATATTGTTCCATCACTTACTGGACCGGTATATCTTTCAATCGGTCTCATATTAACTGGATACGCAATAGGAATAGCAATATTTAGCCTTGTTGGGGGATACCTGTTTGACAGGTATTCTGTAAAAAATACAGTAATACTTTCAGTTGTAATATTTTCAGCTTTTACTATAATGACTGGTTTCGTAACCACGACTCCAGAACTTTTCATAGCCAGACTGGGAGTTGGAGTAGGTGTTGGTATCTTCCAACCTGCAGGTGTCGCTTTGCTGGGGGATATATTTTATGAAACCCGTGGGAAGGCGGTTTCTGTATGGGCAACATTCTTCTCCGTTGGACTGTTTGCAAGTCCGTATCTTATAGCACCTTTTCTTCCTGCATTCAGGCTACCCTTTGAAATATCCGGTGCTCTTGCTGTTATAATACTTATACTTGTAATTCTAATAATTCCAATTACCTTTAAAAAGGAAAAACAGACTACCAAGGTAAAGCTGAAAAATGTATTTAATAGAAATATAATTCTTTTATCAGTTTCTATTTTCTTTTTCGGGATAGCATTATTTGCAGGATATTTGGGTTATTTTTCTGATTATCTTGAAACTGGATTATCAATATCCACCGGAAATGCTGCAATAATAGCATCTATGGCTGGTGCCGGAGGATTTATTATGGCATTCCCAATAGGATTTATTGCAGACAGGATAGGAAGGAAATATATGGTTATAATAACATCCTTGCTGATTGCAATAGGTTCTGCAGGAATGTTTTTCCTGTTTACGTCATATTTTGGTTTAATCATTGCCACTTTTATTTTCGGTTCAGGATGGGGAGTTTATGTTGATCTCCTAGTTGCCCTAGGACAGGATTCTGTTGAGGATAGAATAGTTGGATCAATTTCAGGATTCCTGTTCTTTATCTTTAACGTCGGAACTATGATAGGTGGCCCACTTTATGCAGTATTCCTATCAAAATACCCAACATTGTCACAATTCAAGGAAGGGGCTATAATAACGGTAATAATACCGACAATTTTGGCACTACTTTTAGTCGTATTTACAAAACACATGACAAAGAGCACTATAGCCGAGCATCCAGAATTTGAAAAACGGGTATCATGAAAAAATATTTTTTTTAATTATTTCAATGAGAGTTTCTTAATTTATATATATGCCTGTGCAAAAGATAAAGAGGTATCAGAATTATAAGTGTCGGCAGTGCAGCATAGTAAGTGAAATATTTGAATGGAAAGAAAATATTTGAAACTGCGCTATAAATTACAAGTATAACAGCTACAGCACCTATAGCGTAATCTGCTACGACGAGTCTATCCATAGTGTGTTTATTTATACTCTATATATTAATTTTTATACAAAATTCAATGCTAATGCACGCTGGTTATACATACCATAGGAGGGGACCCTTTCAGTGATATAGGCAAACTATTCGGTGCATTCCTGGCATCCATATTCTTTACGAGGAGATTTCAGTTATTTAACAATGTGATACCTCCTTCATGAGAAAAAAGATTCGGGAACAGCCAGATAAAAATGGCAGCCGGTGCATTTTCTGGTTCGTTCCTTATGCTGCTCGGTGCAAGAATGGCTGATGGATGTGCATCAGGGCATATACTGGGTGGAGATTTACAGATGGAGTAAGCAGGCTGGAATTCTTCATAATTGTTATGATATCCCTGCTAATACTGGCACATATAATATACAGGAGGTGGTTGAGTGACTTCCTCCCCAAGCTAACGCATGTGGCTTCCCGCTTCTA
>JAKAAT010000051.1 GCA_021802205.1 Thermoplasmata archaeon | reverse complement strand
ACTGTTTACCATTGCTTTAGGGTTATAATTTATATTTCCGGATGAATATACGGAGCCGACTTTTAGACTTTCCAATTACTTTCATATAATATTAAATTTGTCTCCTATTTTTACCACCAAGATATTGTTTGTAAAAACTCTGATAACCTTATTTTTAATAACACAATGGATTTAATGTTGTTATTTATATGGAATTTATTCTGGCAGGAAATTATTTATTTTTTAAATAATTATATGCTCTTTCCAATGAACTTGGTCTATTGAATTATTATATGAATTGTTTTCCACGTAATGAAATACATATTATACGTTTTTCGCCATACAGATGAATAAATGCACATAAAACTTATATTATTAACTGTATATCTGGTTATTATATTAGTGCTTTAATATGGCCCCACTCAGAATATGCCATGAAATTGTCTTTAGGTCTATTTAGAACTGCAAGGTGGGAAGATAGGTATAATTTAATATAAATAATATATTTTAAATAATAATATAAATTTAATAAATCCTGAAATGATCTCTAAAAATAGAATAAATTAATACAAAAATAAGATTAAAGAAATAGTAAAAATTAGGGTCATTTGTAAATATACAGTTATTGTGCATGATTAAAGAAATGTATAATAAGAAAACAAAGTTTTATATTTTGGAATTAATATAGAATTTAAGAACAAATACACATGTGAAATTTATGTTTAACATTCTAATTCATCTAAAGAGAGAAATATACCCGATCATTGCATTATCAGTGGCAATAATAGTAGGAACGATTTTAATGATATTACAGAAGCGTGGAAAGGATAAAATCAATATTGTAAATATCATGGCATCCACATCGTTTGCAGACCACCTGGATTTAGGTAAAGTTGGACTGGCACTGGAGGGGTTTGAGCGTAAAAAAGGTCGATTCAAAGGATTTACTTATAGATTGAAATACCCTAGAGTTTCAGTATTTATTTTTAAGAGCGGTAAGGCTAATTGTAGCGGTGCAAGGAATCTAGCTGATATATCATGGGCATGCAACAGAATCAGTCTTGCCTTCAAAAAGGTTGGAATCGAATCCTATGACAAACCTGCTATAGTAATACAGAACGTTATGGCCGTTTATAATATCAAAAAGGAGTTAAATCTGCCATATATTGCCATGACGCTTGGACTTGAAAACGTGGAATACTCACCCTGGGAATTTCCAGATCTGGTTTATAGAATTGATGAACCTAAGGTCTCCATGATGCTATTCAGGTCTGGAAAAATAATCTGTACCGGGGCTAAAAATGAGGCTGATATAGAAATAGGCATAAAAATATTAAAGAAAACTTTAAGGAATGCAGAACTAATATAATTTGAAACTTAAAGTAGATAATATGTTTATTTAATTTTAATTTCGAAAGTAAATTGAAATAATTTTCATATAAATTTTATATTTAATATTATTCGACACCTTACGCATTATTATTGGCATTATTCCATGTTAAACTATACCATGGGAAATGCACACACTATCCACTATAAATAATATTGTTATCCTTTTTAATTACTCAAAAATCACGGATGAAGTAAACAACCTGGAATTAATCAGAAAACAAGGAGATAAGCAAAAGTCCAACATAATATATCTTAATTATTAAGAGCTATTTCGGGTAATATTCTTATGGAAATTCTCCTAAAATATATGATACAAATATTTATATATATCCTTAATATTACGCATTATGGATAAAAGAAAATTATACGTAATATTTACGATAATAATCGTTGCATTACTGCCTTCAGCTGTATTTGCATCAGTTATTATTGACCAATCCTACGGCGTGACGACGAGCACACCGACTAACCCAATTGTTATGACGCAGGGACCAAATTATGCAGTAGCTCATGACCTTGGATTTACCACTTTAAAGAACGGGATATATTCACCATCAGGAAATAACATAACTTTCGGATATGTTGCAAACGATACATACGTTGAATTACTTAATGTATTAGAAATTAATAATAATAGTAAAGTAAGTAGTAGTATTGGTACTGTAACTGTTGACCTTTATCTTGATCTGCCTTCTGCAGATGTAAATAAGACAACTGGTACCGATAACATTACCATTTACTATTGTTCATCACCCGCAACTACTACATTCCCATCATTTTCCAGTGCTTCAATAACCGGGCTAGGAACCGCAATTTCGACAAATTCATTAGCAACAACGACAATACACATAACAACAACATCAGTAACACCAGTAACAGTGGAATACATATCGGTTGTAATAACCGGTAACTTACCTAATGCTGCAACACTCTGCATGAACTACCAAATAGCGTGACAACAATTTTAAATTATTTTTATTTTTTTTAAATTTTTTATAGGAATGGTCGATATGATAATAGTACGAAGGATGATGGTAACATGAGGGTTATAAAATGAATAGTAAAATGATTTTTGCAGTGTTCATATCTGCTATCATGCTGATGTCATCTTTTGCTATATTTGACGATATTAATAATTCTGCAACAGGCTCCAACTCTATGAACAATCCCATTACACCAGATGCATTACAATCATATTACAATTACACTATAGACCTTCAAGGAGTACCAGGAGGAACCGGAACCTATTCACAGCTTATTTCCATCTCGAATCCATCAGATTATGGAATAAATAGTAACGGAGATAATATACTGTTTTATGTGGAAAGTAATCACACAGAATTATATGCATGGATCCAGTCCATCAATTCAACATCGTTGTCTATATGGGTAAAGAATTATAATAGCAATTCAGTAATAGACATGGAAGTTTTCCCAACTTCTTATAATCTGTGCACCAATACAGGGCATCTAGAGAATCTTGATATGAGGTTTTCTGGTGTTGCAGGTCTGAAATCTGATTGTTTTTATGCCAACTCCACTAATGGTGATTATCTTAATTTCACAATGCATGGGAATTTCACCAAGATAACGTACGATGTGAATACAACAGGTTTAGGCGATTTTGATTTCTTTGCATCACAGCAAGGAAAAGGCCAAATGGTGAGATTAGATAGCCGTATATCCTGTCCTGACAGTGCCATTGCAACCATAAACAGCTGGACAAGTTGGAATGTCCCTCCAAAAATATATCATGCGATAAAAAATACATGGTATTTTGTCTCTATTACCAATGTATCAAATGTGTGGATTTATAACATTACCAGCGAAAGCAATGATACAACAACACATCTCCAAGATTGGACTGTGTCATACTATGGGCATTACTTTGGATTCATAGGAGATGCACTGGGTGGAAGTTATATCACAAACTGGAAAAATGTAACATTTTATAATACTACATCCGGTACCACCGGGTTTTTTGACACTTCTTCTATGCCCACTTATACCATATCACAGGCATATTTGGTTACCTTTACAGAAACTGGACTCCCCTCAGGTTCAAAATGGTATGTGAACATAACAGATGGTCAATCCTTCTCATCCACTACGAGCACGATATCTTTCACTGAAACAAACGGCACATACTCATATACAGTGGCTACTTCAAAACAAGGATACGAGCCGTCTAAATATTCAGGGTCCTTTAAAGTAGACGGTGCATCTGTAACTATTAATATTTCTATGGCTGAACCCACACTTACTGCAGTTGATATACTAAGTCAGTACAATGTATCAGTAAATAATGTATCTCCACCCGTGTTATATAATAATACGTATAATAATCATAATTATGGATTAGCAAGCACATCTACTAATGAATATAATACTACTGAAACTTCAACTATTACATCTGTATGGGTAGATGCTGCATATTCGGACGCTAACTGTACTATGGCAACTAACTCCTATGGATATACAATTCTTTATAGCCATACTACAGACAAATACCGCTATATAGGCAGTCCATACGACTCCATAACTACATACTATGGTGCTGTCACCGGAATTGCAGGCACAGAGAATTATGACGATAGTGGTCATCCCATTATTGTTCTGCTAACTCAATGTGGATATATATTCAAGTATTATCAGGGTTCATGGTCACTTTTTATAAATGCCAGTAAGGATATAATAAAATTACCAGGATCCAATTGGGCATCGTTAACTGCAAATACATATGATTCTCCATATACAAATTTCTATGCAACAAATCTAAATGGTACTGTATGGTATGAGGATACAAGGGCTTTAGCATATGGTGAATTTAATTCGTATACATCTGCACATAATATAATAAGCACAGCCGCATACCGTGACGAAACATCCACATCTGCTGATAATTTCTTTGGTTTATCCTATTCTGGTTATGTCTGCTATTTAACCTCTAGCGGATGGAAAATATTTAATACAACTTCGTTGCCTTCTGGAAGTGTTAGTATAGCATTATCTGGATTACATAATCCATATTTGTACGTATTAAATATTCATAATAATACATCCTTATATGTCTCAAAATCTGAAGCTACATCTGTATATACCTCTAAATTTAGCGATACAAGCGGAATCATAGATCATAGGCAGACTAATGAAGCGCTAGCAGTGTACTGTAGTGAAAGTGGAAAGCATCATGATACTATATACCATACTACATTTTACGCATATCAGACAAATGGAACAGTTTTAAATTATAGTTCAACAGCAACAGATATAACAGATTTTAATTGGGAAGTGAACAGGACCAATGAATTCCCTGCTCATGAATATCTTCCATTTATTGGATTAAAAGATGTAGATAATAATTTCGGGTTTAACGCTATATTATTATACGATAATTCTATTGGTCTGAATAATATTAATTGTATTTCTATATATTATAATAATTCCCAGTTATACAAAGAATTTTCGCTCATGAATGGAATAAAAAATACATATGAGACTCCTGTTACTATTACAACTTCAACGCCGGTTACAGTTAATCTTACTCTGATACCTAATAGCGCATATAATTCACATATAGAATTTTTCGTGGGATACTATTACAAAGGCGTATACGTCTTTTATTTCTTTAATATAAATATAGTCAATCATTTTTCATACTGGGGAATCAGTTAAAATTTGGCGTCTCTCTTATTTTTGTAAGTTACTTTTAGTATTATTATAAGTTTATTAATATTTTTATGGAATTTTAGCCTGGCCGTTCATTTATAATGAAATAAGATATTAAAAAGTTCAATTTTATTTATAACATACAAAAATATTTTTGCACAAACAACTATCAAAGCAGGAATTTGCTGATTAAATTTTGAAACTCGGTATTGAAATTAAAGTAACAAGAATGGGCCCGACCGGATTCGGACCGGTGACCTTCTCCGTGTCAGGGAGACATCATACCACTAGACTACGAGCCCTTCTAGGTTCATTTTAAGATGATATATAATTTTTTACATTAGATTTTTTATATAATTTATGAATTCCAGAAAGTGGACAACAATGCTCATATACGTATAATCAATGTTATAAGTAATGGTAGTAAGAGATTATTCACTTTACATTAAAGCTTTAATGCATGAAAATAACAGGAAAAATGATGTTAATAAACCAGTTTCAATATGGAAGGAGCTGGATAGATTACGGGGATACCCGGAAAAAACCATGGTTTGTATTTTCAGGACCACCGGCTGTGCCTGGTATAAGTTCACAGCATGTTCCATGTGCGGATATTTCAATGATACTTCTCCAGATATAATAGATGAAAATTTGATGCACCAGATAGATACATTATATGATTCCCTGGAAGACACAAAAGTTTTAAAGATTTTTACTTCTGGCAGTTTTTTAGATCCCAATGAGGTACATCCTGCTGTAAGAGATTATTTTATCCAGAGAATGAAGGATAAGGTTGATAAATTACTTGTGGAATCCAGAACAGAGTATATAAGACCTGAAAATCTCAATCCTTTCACAAAGGCAGGAATTGACCTGCGTATTGCTATCGGGCTGGAAAGTGCAGATGACTATATCATGAAATACTCTGTGAACAAGGGCAGTACACTTAAAAAATTTATAGATGCAGCAAACATCCTTAATAGGGAGAAAATAGAATTAAGAACATATCTTTTATTCAAGCCACCGTTTATCTCTGAAAAAATGGCCATTGAAGATATAATAAAATCGGTGAAAACTGTTGCCCCATATTCTACTGATATATCAATTAATCCTATGAACATACAGAAAAACACACTGGTGGAAAAACTCTGGAAAAAGGGTCTTTACAGACCACCAAGACTTTATTCCCTTGCAAAATTATTGATAGACCTTGGAGATAAATATCCTGTTCTATCATATCCTACCGGAGGAAACAGGGAAAGGGGAGCTCATAATGATAAATATGACCGTGAGCTCTTGGATTTAATAGTTCAGGGTTCTCTGGACCATGACTTCAAGCCTCTTTCCAATTATTATAATTCTCTTGATCTGAATGAATATAATTATCGACTGGACCTGGAGGATAGGATGTTCTTCCAGGGAGATTATGATACCCTGTTAAAGCGACTCTCATCATCATCTATTACCTATTAATTTTTTAAGATAATCTAGTCTTTCCTGCATTTCATCTATTATTTTGCGGGTATTACAATTTAATATTATGGTGTCAAGCATTATTTCCTGGTTCTCATCATCTTTTATTGATAAGAGCTCAAGCAATTTTTTATGGGAGCTTGTTTCTATGGGTGATTGTTTCCCATCGCATATATACGATAGTATGTAAGGTTTGACCAGTAGTTCTCCCATGAGGTTGTCGTGTTGATCGGCAGTTAATGGGATAATATTGTACTTTTCGAATAGTCCGGAAACGGTTTTTATGGAATTTACAGATGATATGTCATTTATAAATAATATGTCTTTATTTGTTTTATATGATGATGGCCCGAACATGGGATGAATGCTTATTATTTTTCCTGAGTATTTTTTCATTGGTGATTTAACGGACGTTAAATCCACAAATGTCCGGTAATCTGGATGTTTATTTATAATATCTAATGTTACCTTCAGGGGAACCGCGAGAAATGTAATTCCTGCCTTTTCAAGTTCTTCCTCCAGGATATTATCTCCTATATCTATACCTGTTGCCTCGGGAAAAATATTCATTAATGTTTTTCCTAACCTGCCCTTAGAACCTATTATAAGAATTTTCATTTTACTGTATTACAATATTATATATTCTGTTTTTATTTTTAATGAATCTTTCGGATATAAGCAAAGAACCATCTCTGAATATTATACCATTTCCACTACCATTTAAGTTAATAACAATATCCGGGTCTTCCACATAATCTACTATATGATGGCCTGAATCCTCCATTATTTCCGATATATGCTTATTCATGCACTGTATAACAGAACCAGGATTGAAAATTTGGGATAATAAGAATATAAGGTTCTCATGTTTTCCAGAGAATTTAAGATACTTCGTCTCACCAATAGTCTCGGAATAATCAAGAGTATTAAAATTAATTCCAGACTGAGTTTCGTAATGAATAGAAAATTCAAAAAGGATATTCAGAACATAACTTTCAAAATCATCATATGATAATGCTTTCAATATTTCTATTTCCCTCTCCCTATTTCTTATATTCATACCTTCAGAATCTTTAACATCACCGATTCTCTCTGCAAGCTCACGCCGTTTTTCTAGCAACTCCAGTATTTTCTTTGAATTGAGATAAATTTCATTTCTTAAATCATCCAGTTTATTGATAAATTTTATCACCTATGATAGAATATGTCTATCACGTATAAATATTTTCCAATTATATAAAACAACAAACTTTAAATTACCAGGAATTATAACAAATTCATTGAAACTTAGCAATCTCGGGGAACGGGAAATTATAGATATACTTGCTGGAAAAAATCGTGATATAGATGACTGTGCAGTATTGAAATGCGGTGATATGGATCTCCTGTTATCCTCAGATCTCATAACACGTAAAACACATTTACCGGATGGCACATCCCCATTTCTAGCAGGGAAGTTCTTTGCTGCCATTAACCTCAGTGACATAGCTGCCATGGCAGGAATACCGGAGGGAATGCTTATTTCCATCTCAGTTTCACCGGAATATGATATAAACTATCTTCAAGAGTTTTACAGAGGAATAAATTATGAACTTTCAAAATTCAACGCAGTAATATTAGGTGGTGATACCAAGGAGGGATCAGACTTTACCGCTTCAGGAACAATAGTGGGAATGCAGAAACCAGAACTTATCAGGAAACGATCCTACATATCTCCAGGACAGGACGTTTTTGTAACCAATTCGCTGGGGACAGCAGCGTCTGGTTATATCTATTATAAATATGGTAACGATAAGGAAACCGGTATCAAAAAGATGCTGGATATAGAACCGAGAATAGAGGAGGCACAGAAAATAAACAAACACGGTGCAAGATTCATGATGGATCTATCAGATGGCATATATGCATCCATTTATCAGATGTACAGAGATTTCGGAATAGGCTTCAGGATTTATATGGATAAAATCCCAATTTCATCATCAGTTGGAGAGGCCTCAAAGATTTCTGGATTCTCAATAGAGGATATAGCATTATCATTCGGTGGTGATTACGAGTTACTATTCACTGTTGATAAGGAAAACAGTAGAACTTTCGTGGACGCAATGAAAAATGAACATATAGAGGTTTATAATATAGGTGAAACATATAATGGAGTAAATCAGATATACGATGGTTCATGGCGTGCTATAAACAATCGTGGCTATGAACATTTCATGGATGTTCCACTTAATAAATGATATGAAAAAAGTAAATATTTATATAGAAAATATTTATATAGAAGAACAAATATACTTATGATGAACCATAAAGAATATAACAGGCCCCTTGAATTCGATATTGAACAGGTAAGGAAGAGAAATAAAATGAAGGACAGGGAAGATATGAAAAAATATAAGGAACTGTATAATACTACAGTGGCTGATCTCAATGATTACAAAAATCTCTACGTTCGCCAGAGAGTAGAAATGGAAAACTATTCTAAATACAAGGAAAAGGAGATCGACAATATACGCAAGAATGCCAGCAGTGAACTTGTCAAGGAACTCCTGCCTGTTCTTGATACACTGGATGCAGGGATAGCCCATGATCCTAAACTGGAACCTGTAAAGGCCCAGCTTCTAAAGGTACTGCAGGCTCATGGTTTGCAGGTCATAGAGGCAAAGGGAAATAAGTACGATCCCAATATAGAAGAGGCAGTAGGGGTTCTGGATCAGGGAGAGGATGGAACTGTCCTTGAAGAGGTTCAGAAAGGTTATACACTGAACGGGGATGTCTTGAGAACATCAAAAGTAATAGTTTCAAAAAGGTGAAAAAAATGAGTAAAATAATAGGTATTGATTTAGGTACAAGCAATTCGGCAGCAGCCGTAGTGATTTCAGGGAAGCCAGAATCCATTCCGGCAGCAGAAGGTGTCTCACTGGGTGGAAAATCTTTTCCCAGTTATGTGGCATTTACAAAGGATGGCCAGTTACTGGTGGGAGAGCCCGCAAGAAGACAGGCACTTTTGAACCCCGAGGGAACAGTTTACGGTGCCAAAAGAAAAATGGGAACGGATTTTAAATATAAAATATACGGTAAAGAATACACACCACAGCAGATATCTGGATTTATTCTGCAGAAAATTAAAAAGGATGCAGAGGCTTTTCTTGGGGAGCCCGTAAAGGATGCCGTCATAACCGTTCCTGCTTATTTCAATGATAATCAGAGGCAGGCTACAAAGGATGCAGGTGCCATTGCCGGGCTCACGGTTAAGAGAATTATAAATGAGCCAACAGCCGCATGCATGGCATACGGTATTGATAAATTGAATGAAACATTGAAAATTCTTATTTACGACTTTGGAGGAGGAACACTTGATGTAACAGTCATGGATTTCGGCCAGGGAGTTTTTGAGGTTATGTCCACATCCGGAGATACAAAGCTTGGAGGAACTGATATGGATGAAGCCATAGTGAACTTCCTTGCTGATGATTTCAAATCAAAGGAGGGAATAGACCTCAGAAAGGACAAATCAGCATACATAAGGCTCAGGGATGCTGCAGAAAAAGCAAAAATAGAGCTATCAACTGTTCTTGAATCCGATATAAATCTACCTTATATAACGGCAACACAGGATGGTCCGAAACATCTTGAATACAAACTGACCCGGGCAAAATTAGAGGAGTTAATAGCTCCTATAGTGGGAAGGTCTGCCGAATCTCTTAACAAGGCACTGGAAGGCGCAAAGTTATCCAAGGGAGATATTGATAAAATAATCCTTATAGGCGGTCCTACAAGAATGCCATATGTAAGAAAGTATGTTGAGGATTACTTCGGCAAAAAAGCAGAGGGGGGAGTCGATCCAATGCAGGCCGTGGCAACCGGAGCTGCAATACAGGGTGCAGTACTCATGGGTGATATCAAGGATATAGTTCTTATAGATGTTACACCATTGACACTTGGAATAGAAACAGTCGGCGGTGTAATGACACCATTAATCAGTGCCAATGCAACAATTCCAACAAAGAAGACCCAGGTATTCTCAACAGCCGCAGATATGCAGACAGCAGTGGATATACATATTGTTCAGGGTGAGAGGCCACTCGTAAAGGATGATGTATCCTTGGGTAATTTCACACTTACAGGTATAGCTCCTGCTCCCAGAGGAATTCCACAGATTGAGGTAACATTCGATATTGATGCGAATGGAATTCTGAACGTTTCAGCCAAGGATAAGGGAACAGGAAAATCCCAGAGCATATCCATAAGCGCTTCAAACAAGCTGTCAAAAGAAGAAATCGAAAAAATGAAAAAGGAAGCGGAACAGTTTGCAGAAGAGGACAAAAAGGAAAAGGAAACCATTGAAACACTGAATAGCGGTGAATCACTGGCATACACTGTGGAAAAAACAATAAATGAGGCCGGAGACAAACTTGATAATGAAACCAAGGATAAAATGAAAGGAATCATTAAGGACCTCAAGGATGCTGTGGAAAAGAAGGATGCCGATAAGGTCAAGGAATTAACAGAGACACTTACAAAGGAAATGACCACAGTATACCAGAAAATGGCACAGGCACAGCAGCCTGATCAGGGAACAGAACAGCAGGGAGAACAGAACGAATCCCAGGAACAGAATGCAGATGATCAGAATACAGAGAACCCGGGTGATGATTCCGGTGACCATGGAAATGATGATAATACTGTAAATACTGATTATAAGGAAAACCAATGAGTTAAAATGGCAACAGATTACTATAGTGTCCTTGGTGTGGACAAGAACGCCTCGCAGGATGAAATCAGGGCAAAGTTCAGGGAACTTGCTAAAAAATACC
>JAKAAT010000005.1 GCA_021802205.1 Thermoplasmata archaeon | reverse complement strand
TTATTATAATAAAGCAGAAAAAGAGCAAACATAAGAGAAGAGTACCCACGGACTGTGGGGAATTCATGCCCGTGGAGGAACTGGCCAATACCTTAAGGCAAGCCAGTCCCGTAGAAGCGGGAAGTCCCGAACTTTAGATAGGAGAGGATGTCACAAAAGAGTTATAATGATATTATGCATAATTAAATTGCCAATTCTGAAATCTATTGGTATGATGCAGGTTAAACTTGCATTAACTGGAGGAATTTCAAAATAATAAAAAATTTGGTGATAATTATGGAAGAACTTGAAAAGATTGTCAGAAAATATTATAATGCTGTTGACAACAATGATCTGGAAACACTGTTCTCTGTATTTTCAGATAATATAGTATACGAGAGGCCGGGATATGACCCAATAATAGGTATGAAAGATTTCATGGATTTCTACAGGTCAAACCGGATCATCAGGGAAGGACATCATACTCTGTCCAATATAATAGTACATGAGCCGTATGTAATTGTAGAGGGAGAATTCAAAGGAATTCTTAAGGATGGAACTAGATCTTACACAAAATTTGTTGATGTATACACATTTTCTGGAAATAAAGCTGTCAAAAGGCACACATACTTTGACGGCCAGAACGTCTAAAATATGATTTTATGCAGTGCAAGTACAAGCCTTATGAAGTCAAGGCTCCATAGATTAATTAGATATTTTTCCGGATAACTATAAAAACCATATGGATGTAATACACGGGAATAATCGGCATAGAATTTTCCTAAATCGGTGGTTTCATGCCCTGTATAAAATCCAAGCATGGCCAGGATAGCACCTGCCTTTGGCAATGCGATTGTAAATCTTGTTGCGTCTTTTCCGCATCTGCTACAGCTTTCGTTTATAACAATACCTGTTGCATTTTCAATTTCATCCACTGTTCGCGAATATTTAGTATATGCCTTAGAATGATTGCCACAGAGCGGAACTCCGCTTAGAAATATTGATATTCCTCTGGGAACATAGTCTTTACCGGTGTAATGCCATATCCTGCCGGTGAACTGCTGGATTCCATATATTATAAATTTTTTATCCACAAGCCTGTGCCATTCCATATACTCCAGGGCCATTTCATATGGATTGTTCTCGGTCTGCATTTCATATATTACTTTAAGAAGAGCAGTTCTTTCCAGAAAAAATCTATTATTTTCAAAGGCGGCACTTACCAATCCATTGATTACAGAGACATATGCATTTTTCATGGCCGATACCGCGCTCTGTGCTATTCTTGAGCCGAAATTTTTTTCTATGTCATTTTCTATTAAATCCATCAAAGTGGTAGCTTGCCTTTCATAATTATTCTTTATAATTGTATTGCTCCCCAGATAGTCCAGAATTGAATTATTATCGAAATTGTGTATATATCTCCTGTAATTTGCATAGGAATTTCTGGACATAGATACAGTTATGCCTTAATCTCTTAAATGCTTTTCATGTACTGGGGGTGGGTTCTATTTGAATTACCATATGGTAGATTCAGGGAATCATTGTTGCTGACCGGTCTTTTTTATTTCCCTTAAATATTTATTGTGTTCATGTTATTCTTTAATACCATCACGCCAACTTTCCATGCATGATAATGGATTCAGGTACTGGCCTTCTATAATGAGTATAGTTCAGTAAGCGAATTTATCCTTTACAGCACAAAATTCTGATAAAACTTAATAATACATAAATGATTACTCGGTATGGATTCGGTTATACACGGCTTTCATAACATGAATATTCAGGATCGCAGAAAGCTTATCAAGGAATTCTCGGGATTAACTGAAGATGATATGAAAACTATGGATTATAGAATGCCCCTGGAAGATGCCGCAAACATGATTGAGAATGTGTACACAGTTATGGATTATCCTGTGGGCATTGCCACCAACTTTAAAATCAATGGTAAGGATTATTTAATTCCAATGAGCCTAGAGGAACCTTCGGTTGTGGCTGCCTGCTCAAATGGAGCCAGATATGCTCTACCTGATGGATTCACTGCCTATTCAACAGAATCTTTCATGAGGGGCGAGATTGAATTATACAATGTTCCTGACCCTGATTATGCCATTATTCAAATATTACAGAACAAGGAAAAAATACTGGAAATGGCCAACACAAGATCAAGGACCCTGTCAGGTATGAATGCAGGCGCAAAATCTATTGAATTACACTATATTAATAATGAGCTAATTGTTAATCTCATTATAGATGTTGCAGATGCAATGGGAGCAAATATAATAAATACAATGCTGGAGTATGTTTCCGGTTATATTGAGGAGATTACAGGTGCAAAATCCAATTTAAGGATTATGAGCAACCTTACCACAGAAAGAATTACCTATGCTTATGCCAAATTTGATGGCAAAAAACTCGGCGCTGATACAGTGGATAGGATTATAATGGCAAATGAATTTGCAAAAAATGATATTTACAGGGCGACAACACATAATAAGGGGATAATGAACGGAATTGATGCTGTATTAATTGCCACAATGAATGATTTCAGAGCACAGGAAGCTAATGCACATGCCTATGCGTCTCTGAACGGTTATGGGCCCCTGACAGATTACAGAAAGGATTCTAATGGGAATTTAATTGGTTCAATCAAAATTCCAGTTGCCGTGGGTACTGTTGGAGGTGCAACCAGAACATCAAGAAAAGCTATGCTGGCAATGAAAATAATGGGAATTTCTGGTTCCAGAGAATTTTCAACCTTACTGGCCTCAGTGGGGTTAGCCCAGAATTTTGCTGCTCTCAGGGCATTAGCGGATGAGGGAATACAGAAAGGGCACATGAAACTCCATGCACGGAATATAGCAATTGCTGCCGGTGCATCCGGGAAAATGGTTGACGTAGTCGCAAATGAGATGATAATGAAAAAAACTATAAGCTATACAGCTGCCAGGGAAATTATTGAAAATGAGAAGAAGTGAATTTATATGGAAGAATATGAAGAAAACATAAAAAATGGGGACAATTTCGTGAAGAAAGAAAAGTATATGGATGCAATTCGGGAATATACCAAGGCATATGATGTTATAAAAGAGGATGATGCAAAGGCTGAAATATGCTATAAGCTTTCCCAGTGTTATTTCTCGCTGGATCATAAAAGTACGGAAAACCCGCTTAAATATGCAAATGAATCACTGGAACTCCATAAAAAACTGGATGATAGGGAATTGCAGGTCATGGATTTGCTAAACATTGGCTATATATATCTTGACAGCGGGAAAAAGGATGATGCTATAACTTACTTCGATCAGGCAATAACTGTTGCAGATGCCATGGAAGACCCGCAACTTTTTGCACTTGCCAATAATTCAAAGGCAGAAGCACTGTCCACTATAAAGTCTAAACAGAAAATCGCACTGGAAATCTACGATAAAGTAATGGAATTATCAGAAAAATCCGAGGACTGGGATAACTATTTCGAAGCCCTGTACGGTAAGATCAATATAATGAGGGATACTGATATTAACCAGGCCTTCGATCTAGGGAAAAATGCTTTGGATAGGATAGATGCCATAATGGATACAATTAAAACCAAAAAGGATAAAAAAGAATTTAAAACAAGCATGGGTTATCTGTATGATTCTGTTTCTGATATAGCCATGGAACTGGAAAATATAGATGAAGCCATGAAAATTGCCTCAAGATCACGTGAGTAAAATGGAACGAAAGTACTACCAGACTCAATATGGAAGAATATCTCTTCTTGACAGGGGTACGGGATACCCAGTGATTTTTCTACATGGATTGGGCGGAACAGGTAATACCTGGCTGAAAAGTGAGCCTTTTCTTGATTCCAGACTCAGACCCATTTTTGTGGATCTTCTTGGTCACGGTCATTCCGATAAGCCGGAGATAGATTATACCATAATACAGCAGGCAGAGGCAATAAAATCTATTATAGACGCCATGGGACTGAAAAATTTCTCTATTGTCGGAAACTCATATGGAGGTTGGATAGGATTGAAATTTGCATCGTCAATAGCACAGCCGGATATGCTTTTCCCGGTGGACAGTGCAGGTATATCTCCTACGCCGGCAGAGCAGGGACCGCAGGCTGTGGAAAGTCTTATTGATTCCATCCTCAAAGCAAGGAATTATAAAAACAGGGATGCGCTGAGGCGCATTATGAATAATAATGGAAAAAGGGAGGAAAAAATTACACAGGAAGATCTTGCAGCAATAAGCTGTCCTACGACTATTATATGGGGAACGGAGGATCATGTAATACCACTTAGTTACGGCGAGGCTTTAAAGGCCGGGATAAAAGGCAGCGAACTTATTATAATAGATGGTTCCGGGCATACCCCGCATATAGATAAACCAGAGGAATTTTCAGAGATTATCAACAAAAAATTACAGAATAAAGATTGAAATTATTCCAGATGAAGCTTATCTTTTAGACCTGATATAATTTCCTTATATTCATTATATCTCCCTATATCATCTTTTGATGGATCGGTAAAATTTCCAAATGGCAGCAGGAATTTTTCATTGTTGATTGTAAGCTCCGGGAATTTCTCATCATTAAAATTTGATATTTCTATATTTTTGATGTCCCCCAGACCTATCATTTCGTAATTCTGTACCGTCTTATTTTTTGATATCTCTTCAATTTTGCTCGATTCACTCTTATAATATTCTGCAGTTATTTTTTTTACCATATTTTTTATTCTGTTAAATAGATCTGCGGGCTCAACAGGATCAGTGGCACCTGGAACTATCAAGGAATCAGTATATTCCATATCCTTCTTCAACCTTAGTTCCTCTGCTATATATTTCCCTGAAAAAATCCTGTAAAGTTCAATATTATCCTCATTGATAACTATTCTGAATATGCCACCGGTTGATAGCGGAACCTTCCATGCATTTTCTATGCTTTTCATATAAGCATATGCATTAGTTATTATTAAAATATTTCCGGAATGATTATATCACTCTATTTTTGCCTTGGCTATCTGGCTGAATTTGGTAATTTTTCCCTCTGTATCTATGCTGAGGTAAACGGTATAATGAAATCCCGCAAAATCAAACTCAGTGGATACATCGTATCTATCGCTATTGTTTACTATGCTATTTACTGTAAAATTTTCAACTGCATCAGAATACATATCCTTAATATTTTTCTCTGTTATGGTTTTGACATCTTTCATACTTTCGATATCCATAAAAGGTTATTATCATTCTATTATTAATTATTTCTTAATGATTCTTTCCAGCTGTTATTTGACTACATACATATGAAAGCTTCTAAAATCTCTAGTACAAACAAATAGTTATATATAGAAAAAAATAATTATAACCGGATTAAAATGAAATTCTTTCTTGATAGCTGCAATGTTGATGAAATAAAGGAAATTTCAGATTATGGATTTATAGACGGCGTCACAACCGATCCAACCTCAATTGCTCATGAAGTAGCCAAGGGCAACACGACAGAACAGGTAATAACCAGTATTATTAAACTTGTTAATGGAGAAGTACACATTCAGGTAGTTACACAGGATTTTGATACTATAATGTCGCAGGCTCTGAAAATCCATTCTCTTGGAATGAATGTAATAGTAAAAATACCGGCAACCCTTGTGGGATTAAAAGCCATATTAAAATTGAACGATAAGAAAATAAAATGCTCAGCCTCTTCGGTTTATAATTCTGTTCAAGCTATTATGGCAGCACAGAACTATGCTGAATACGTTTCCATAAGGACAGGGATCATAGACGAAAATGGTAAGGATGGCATGGAGTTAGCATACAGCGTAAATGAAACTTTGAAAAATAATAAATTTGATTCAAAGGTTCTCATTACAAATATTTCCAATCCGGAACACATAGTAAGGGCAGGTATAATGGGCGTTGGAGCTATTTCTGTACCCTATAATTTAATAAAAACACTGGGAAGCCATATTAATACAGTAGATGATATAACAAGGTATATGGAAGACTGGAATAAAATCCCTGAAAGCAGCAGAACATTTTTTAATAAATAAATTCTGATAATATAATATTTGATTATTTATTGGCATTCAATAGCCCTCATCCAGCTTAACTTTTGCATTATCGAGTTTTGCATATCAGCAATAATATTATTAATTTTATAAAGAGCTTGTTTGCAAATACTGCCACATCATATTTTTATATACTGATGGTATGCATTAATGATAAATATGGTAAACGAAGGAGAAATAGCGCCGGATTTTGAGGCATTGGATACAGGATTGAAAAGCAGAAAATTATCCGATTATAGGGGTAATGTTACAGTACTTGCATTCTTTCCTGGAGCATTTACATCAGTTTGTACAAAGGAGATGTGTACTTTCAGGGATTCCATGGCAAACTTTAACAAACTGAAGGCAAAAGTAATTGGAATAAGTGTTGATGCACCCTTCTCGCTCAAGGAATTTGCAACGAAAAATAACCTGCAATTCGATCTGTTAAGCGATGGCAACAGGGAAATATCAGAGAAATATGGTGTTTTATACAAAAACTTCCTCAACATAAACAAATTAACAGCTTCAAAGAGATCGGTATTTATTCTTGACAAGAATGGAAAAATTATATATAAATGGGTCAGCGAGGATGCAGGCAAGGAACCCGATTATAAAAAGATAGAAGAAATAATATCTAAATCTAACTAAATTAACCTAAATTATATTTATTAAGATTTTTTGCATATCTTGTACAGAAACTGTTATAATTTTCCTTATATTTTTTCCACAGCGCCATATAGTCATCTGATACTGTACCGACAACCCTGGCAGGCACACCCACAGCAATGGATTTTTCTGGAATTATACTATTATTTTTAACAACCGCTCCCTCGCCTATAGCAGCCCATTCACCGATAGTTGCAAAATCCGAAACCGTTGAATTCATTCCAATTACGGCAAAGTCACCTATTTTTCCGGTATGTATCACGGATAAATGTCCGATGGTAACATGCTCACCTATTACTGTTTCTTCTCCAGGCCTAGCATGAATCACGCAATTATCTTCAATTGCTGAATATGAACCAACATTTATGGTTCCGTAATCACCACGTAGAACCGCCCCTGGACCAATCCATACATTATCTCCGATATGGACATTGCCGATAATAGTGGCGTTTTCAAAAATATAGGCATTTTTACCTATTACAGGGGATTTCCCCTCAAATTCATATATCATAGATGTCGAATTATTACACTCATATAAATATGTCTATGAACCGGAATCTTTACCTGCCTGATCGTCATTGAATTTGAAATAACGGATAAGTCTCCCTTTATCATCATAAATATCCCTGTACTGTACCTTACCTGCCCAGATTAATGAGGTAAGTTCCATATGGATCATCCATTCTTCATGTTGATTCCCGAGATGTTCCTTCAGTTCCTTCAATGTATATGCGTTCTCCCTGTTTTTTTCCAGAAATTCTAAAATATACTTTTTAATATCTACATTTTCAGATGAATTGAAAGTTTTTGAATCTACAGGCATATTATTCCACCTGTTCTTCTTCAAGTGCTTTCTTATAGCTAGCAACAAGCTTGGTAATATATTTTTGCGCTGCACTTTTCATCATCCTTGCACCCATGCTGGCAGCAGTTCCCACAATGTTCATTTCAGCCTTCCACTGAACTTTTGTCTGATCATTTTCCCCCGTAAACTGGAAATTAAGGGTAAAATCTACAGACGCGCCTGAACCGTTGCCTCTGCCCTTTAACGTAATCATTTTGTTAGCCTCACTTTCGGTTACATCAAGAACTAAATCAAATTTACCTTTTATAAATGATACTCCTGCCTTAGCTGTCAGTTTCATTTCAGTGTCGCTTATTTTTTCGTGGCTTATAAGATCGGGCACCAGTTTTACCAGCTCTTCCAGGTCAGCTACCTGATTATATGATTTTTCCGGCGTGGTCTTTACCTCAAAGGAATCTTCAAAGGTTAACATAAATTTAGATTAATACATTGTAAATAAATGTTTATATAGAAATAAAAATTGAGGTGTTTTTAGTGGCATTTGGATAGTTAATTCTATAAAATTGAAACACTACACCATTAAGTGATTCAATTATTCTGGAACCGGTGCTGATTCGTATGTGCCCAGTACCCTGAACTGGGTAGTCATTTTACGGATCAGTGAAATTGCATGATCAGATCGATCATTCTTTTCTATATCTATGAAAAATAGATAATTGAAAGGATTGTACTGAATTGGCCGTGATTCTATTTTGGTCATATTTATATTATCATCATTGAACACTTTCAGTATATTATAAAGGCCACCTATCCTGTTAACAATTGAAAATGCCAGTGAAATCTTGGAATGTCCCGCGGGCAGAACAGGATTCTCTGATATAAGAAAAAATCGTGTATAGTTATTATGTGTATTTTCTATGTTTTTAACAATTATTTCCATATTATTTATTCTGGCCGCAAGTTCACTGGCTATAGCAGCATATGTATTTTTATTGTAATTCTTTACAATTTTAACACTTCCTGCAGTGTCATATTCACTTACCGGCTTTATACCATGTTTGTAAATAAACTCCGAGCACTGGGATAGGGCCTGAGGGTGGGAAAGTACGTATTTTATATCGCCTAGCTGCACTCCCTGTTTGGCTATAAGGCAGTGTTCTACTCTTAAATAATGTTCCTTAACTATTGAAAAATTGCTTTTAAAAAGAAAGTCATATGTTTGATTTACGGAACCCTCAATGGAATTTTCTATGGGAACCACACCGGCATCTATTTCCTTATTGCTCAGGGCATCAAAAACGGCACGCACTGATTCTAGGGGAACGTAATCGCCCTGTATCATTTGCATAGCAGCTATATTGCTGTATGCTCCAGGTTCGCCAAAATATCCTACTTTCAATACACGGGTATATTTTATATATATTTAAAATTGGTTAAAATCATATTCATCATATTCCTTTTGCTTATGCCCGTATTCTCCAGTGTTTATATGCCTGTATAGCCATATGAGGAATGCAATTATAAATACTGCCGGTATCCACATATAAAATGCATTCAGGGGATGTGCAGATTCCTCCAGCAGGATTTCTGATGTTTCTATGGCTCCGGCAAATGCGAGCTCTACAACTATGAAAATGTACATATAAATAATTTTTTTATAATTATCTCTCAATTTTCCCTTTATAAGATAGTACAGAAGATAGGTCCCGGAGCTCACGGCTACCGCATATGCTGGGAGTTCCAGCCATGAATGTGGTAAAAGCATGAGTGTTGCAAATATTGCAAAACCATTTATATGATCTGCAGTACCCTCCACAGCTATAACGGATGCTGTAGAACCTATAGAGAATAGAAACATAAGGATTCCGATAATTGGTATGAACTCTATGGATGCTATTAAAAGATTATGGGGGAATATGCTCAGCCACATGGGGAAAAATGATTGGGATACAATTGCATTATCCTCAGATTTAAAGCTCTGATAAAGAGCAGGATCGTGAATAGGCAGTGAGGATATTATGGCAAATCCTGCAAGCTCTATTATAAAAGATAACAGGAACAAATGTTTCAGCTCTGGCATCTTTATCTTCATGTATTCCATATTTCAATCATATTATTTATATTTTGGTCAAAAATTTATACATTATTCGCTGTCTCCGATTCGTATAACCTTTACATTTTCCTCATACTTGTCAAGTATTGATTCAAGTGTAATAATACCAATAAATTTACCATCATCAACGACCGCACACCATTTTGTTCTGTTTTTCATCATTAGCTCCCATGCGTTCTCTGCGCTATTGTCTAGTTTTATATAGGAAATTCCAGGCTTATAGTAATCCTTTACATAACCGTATGATTTATTATCAATATCGTACAAATATACAGCACCCATAAGCTTGTCATGATAAACTACCGGAAGTGAAAGAAGATCATTGTCCTTCATTATATTGTCAGCCCTGTATATGGTGTAATAGAGGTCTGCGTATATGTCGTTTCTTATCTTTAAACTGGAAACCTTCATTTCCAGAAGAAGCGGAGTATGGTATTCTCCCATATTTGCAGGGGAATCCCGTCTCTGCTCTACCTGTGATTCATATATAGTATACTTTGTTCCTGAAGCAATGTATGCAATTGAAACTGCCAGCATTGCACCTGGAAGAAGCTGGAGACTTCCTGTCATTTCGACGACCATGAGTATCACCGCCAGAGGAACCTTTCCTGCTGCACCGAAGAAAGATAACATGCCTATTATGACAAATGGTGCCACCTCCGGTACAATACCCGGCACTAGAAAGTGAAAGAAAACACCAAAAAGGGCACCAATGGATGCACCGATGAATATTCCCGGGGCAAAAACGCCTCCACTCCCACCGGATGATACAGTAAATGATGTTGCTATAATTTTGACAAATGGCAACAGGATCAGTATAAGAAGTATAGGTAGTCCAAATGTCACAAGTTCATTGAATTTTCCAAGCTCAAGGATTTCGACCCAGCCATATCCGGTTCCCAGTATTTCCGGAAATAGAAGGGCGATAATACCCACAACAGCACCTCCTATCATAGGTTTTATATGATTCGGCACATGCCATTTCTTGAATACATTCCTGATGCCATAAAATGTTTTAATGTAAAGTATAGCCATTACACCGGCAACAAGCCCCAGAACAGCATAAAATGGCAATCTAAATACACTAAATGTCTCAATATAGTCACCGAATATGGGTTCAAATCCGACCACAGAGGCAAATATGGAATAACCTATGGATGATGCAACCAGTGATGGAAATATTACCTCTGATTCAAAATCACGTCTATACAGTATTTCTGCGCCGAGAACTGCTCCACCTATTGGTGCCTTGAATATTGTTCCGATTCCTGCACCGATTCCGACTGCCACGGCTATTCTCCGGTCTTTGGGACTGAGTCCCAGTACATCGGCAAGAAATGATCCTATACCTGCGGCAATCAGGGCAGTGGGACCCTCTCTCCCTGCACTTCCACCTGAACCTATAGTAATTGCGGATGCTATTGTCTTTACAAGCGGCGTTCTCCTTTTTATCTTCCCGTGATTATTATGAAAGGCCCTTATTGCAGCATCGGTACCGTGACCCTCTGATGAGGGATCAAATGTATAAACTATTATACCGCTCAGAAGGCCGCCGGCAGCAACAACTACGGGGATAAGATAATAACGCAGTGCAAAAAAATGATATACAGTAGACCCTCCCTCTCCCAGCGGTCTGGGTATTGGCATGCCCACAACATGGGTGAAAAATATGATTTCAAAGAGCCTTATTGCATAATAGAATGCCAGGGCTCCGGCACCTGCAACGATACCTATTATAGCCCCAACTATAAACCACCTCTGGAAATATGGTAATGATGAGAGTTTAAGATTCATCTTACAGATGCACCTTCATGCAAGATAAAATTTTATGATTTTTATAATTTAATATTATGAAAACAATACGCATACCGCTGCTGTTGAATGGCATGAATTTCCACATATCGGTTTGAGATAGAAACCATTTATATAAACATTGGGTTAATCCTCAAACAGTAAGACGTATTACATTCTTTCTTTTGTAAAATATTCCTTCAATTTATCAGATACCATTCCAGCAGTAGTCTTCAATAGTGCAACAGGTGACCATGGAATAAGCAGTTCAGGATTCATAAGTCTGAACCAGTAATTATCCTGTATATTCTCAACCATATATCTTGTTCTATATGCAAGTATAAATTCATCAAATATAGATTTATAAAATCTGAATGGCTCATAAATAACAGGCTGAACATAGGCGAAGTTTAAATGCTGAAGATACTTTCTTGCTATTTCTATATGTGCCTGTATTCGTGAATAACCTGAAAAATAGGATTCATTATATATCCTGATGTGTAATTCCCATGGAGCCTTCAATATTCTAGAAATCCCATAATCTTCACCGTGATCGAAGCTGGGGGTTGCGTTTGCAAAACCCCTGTGGGTTTTCAAAAATTGAAGTATCATATCTGACTTACTTTCCGGAATTAATAAGGAAAAGGATTCTTCATCTTTTACTGTTTCTTTGTCTATATATATACTCTTATTATCCTTTAACTCTATATGTTTCGGAAATAATATGTAAGACATTAGTAGGTTATGGCATCATATAATTAAATTTTTTCTAAATTTATAAGTTGTCAGACTACCTGTGTGAGCTAATATTAATATTTTAGAAAATGTATTAATAATTCAATAATTAATTTTTAATGTTTTGAAATCAAGTGACATCCTCTCCAAGCTAACGCACGGGGCTTCCCACTTTCAGGTTAAAAACATATATTTAAGAATATTTTATTATTTACTGATAATGGATCTTGAAGCCTACAAACAGGAAGGAATTACTGCCAGGAAAAATATAGATGATAATCAGATACGGAGAATAGCAGATGGAATTGTAAATTCTTTTAATAGAAATGGAAAACTGATAGTATTCGGCAATGGAGGTTCTGCCGCCGATTCGCAGCATTTCGTTGCTGAACTCACTGGCCATTTTACCAAGGAACGGAAACCACTGCCAGCACTGGCACTGACAACAAATACATCGGCATTAACAGCAATAGGGAATGATTATTCATACAGGGAAATATTTTCAAGGCAGGTAAGGGCACTGTGCAACAGCAATGACTACGTCGTTGGGATAAGCACATCAGGAAATTCAGAGAATGTTATCCTTGCTCTTGAGGATGCAAATAAAATAGGTGCCTACACACTGGGTTTCACCGGTAAAACAGGAGGAAAACTTAATGGAATATGCAGAGAGGTTTTCCATGCAGATACAGATACCACATCCGTAATACAGGAAGTGCACATAACTGCAATACATATGATATGTGCATTGATCGATGAAAAGTACTGACTAAGGATAATTTTTTATAAATATTTCCATTATCCTGCTATGATCATAACAAAGACCCCATTGCGCATAGGTCTGGTTGGGGGCAGCACAGATATACCGGAATATTACAGGAAATACGGTGGCCTGCTTGTTTCCGCTGCCATAAACAAGTACATATATATAATTGTAAATAAGAAATTCGACCATAAAATCAGGGTATCATATTCAAAGACAGAGATAGTTGATACAGTGGATGAAATTAAGCATCCCAGTGTTAGGGAGGCCATGAAATTGCTGGATATTGATGGCGGAATTGAGATACTAAGCGTTTCAGATATACCCTCAACGGGAACCGGACTTGGTTCAAGCTCCACATTCCTTGTTGGATTGCTCAATGCCTTACATGCATATAAATCTGAATTTGCAAGCAGGGAAAAACTCGCTGAAGAAGCAATTGAAATAGAAAGAAATATACTGAGAGAACCTGGGGGAATGCAGGACCAGTACATGGCTTCCTTCGGTGGCATCAACATGCTGAAATTCAATGAGAACGATTCCGTGTATGTAAATCCGGTTACCCTTGATCATGACAAGCTGGAAAAGTTAAAGGAGAATATGGTCTTGCTCTATACAGGAATAGACCATAACTCAGGTGAGCTCCACCAGAATATAAGAAAGGAAATATCATCGCATCTGGATGAATATGAAAAGATGAAGGGTTATTCGCAGGATTTTTACCATTATTTATTTGATATGGATATTGAAAAACTTGGAAAAACACTGAACCAGAACTGGTTCTGCAAGAAATCACTGTATGAGAAAATATCCACACCAACCATCGATGATTATTATTCCAGGGCACTGGAACTGGGAGCCTACGGTGGTAATCTTATAGGTGCCGGGGGTGGAGGATTCCTGGTATTCATTACAGATAGCTGGAAAAAAAGGAAACTCAATGACCTTGGTCTCCGCAGTATAGATTTTGATTTTGATTTCGAGGGTTCCAGGATAATTTATTTCTCTGAATGAACTTTGACTACCTTCCCACGCTAATGCATGTAACTTACCACCTTGGATGTTAATTTGTATTTAATAAATGCGAATTTAAAGTACAATTCAGCTTTAGTGGTTAGAATAAAATAGGAGAAAAGTATAGAACAATTATGTATTCAGAATATATTATGGAAGAGGTCTTTGATTTCTTTCAGTATCCGGAGAGTTATGACAGAACTATGATCAACGCTTCACTTCAAAGGATTACCTGCACAGATAATAATATAATTTATAATAATAAAAAGGTTGAACCAGAATTAAAATGTACAAAAGACAATTGTCTGGGATTTTTTCTTGCGAATATTCCAGAAATGATAGTTGATTCTATGGAATACGAAGGCAGACTTCCACCTAAACTGGAAAAGCTACGTAAAGATACTATAGATCTTATAAATCTTGGAAGATTCAATGAATTGGCAACACTTGACCTATACCTTTTGCTAGAAATGGGAATGCGCTGTGCATATTCCAGATGGCTTGGAAATAGAATTAAGATATCAAAATATGGAAATGATGACATAATTCTGGAGAATTATGATTATAGAAGGCTCAAACTATATATAAGACTGAAAGGCCTGGGAAGAACTGATATATATGTCAATGGCGAACCGTTTCCAGGTTCAGAAAATTCATTATTACGCTGGGCAACTAAATTCGTGGATCGACCAACAGGTCTCATGTTCCGGCTATCACTGAACATACGAAATCTGCTTGCACATGGAGAAAATGAATGGGATCTTTATCCTGTTTCTAAAAGTGTTGAAATAGCAGCATCAGCTGCAGCCAAACTATTATCGGAAATAGAGCCCGGGAAAATTCCAAGAAACGAGGTTACACATAGTTCTGATAAAATACGTGCTCAGAAAAAATACCATGGCTCCACAAGCAGAAGGAATTACTGATAATCTACTGTCTTGGTTTAATTCTAAAATTCAGTTTTTGGTAATCTTTGTAAACAGTGATACAGCACACATCTGTATAATTTATTGAAAATACCACCGAATCTATACTATATATTTTAAGGGTTCCATTATTGACTGTTAACATATTTATGCCAGAATATACTGAATCGTTAATATATATGTCATAAAATCCCTTTAAAATGTATATACTGTTAACTGTATTTATAAATTTAGAGTAAATAAAATGATCAAGGGCGTGTTCAATATCATACATAAAAAAAGAAATAAAGACTCAGATATAAACGTTTGTTTAATGAATCATTTTTTATTTTCAAGCTGGTATTTCAATCCGTTGAGAAAATTTTCAAATATATCTGTTGCTGTAACTATGCCAATACCGCCTGGAACGGGAGTGATATTCTCTATATATTTTTCCAGTACAGAAAAATTAGCATCACCAGTAATTTTTTTCCCGGAGTAGTTAATTCCAACATCTATTACAGTAGAATCAGGTTTAACATAATCATTATCAAGAAATCCGGAAACCCCCACGGCAACAACTACTATATCGCTTTCTCTTGAAATTTTTCTGATATCCGGAGTTTTGCTATGACATAGTGTTACTGTATAATCCCTGTTGAGAAGCAGCATTGAAAGTGGACGCCCGACTACCGGAGACCTGTTAATTATACAAACAGTGTTACCCGGGACTTTATAATATTCAATTATATCTATTACTGCCCTGGCTGTTGCCGGAGCAATCATTTCATTTTTCATGGCTAGATTTCCCTGATTATACGGGGTCATCCCATCTGAATCCTTGTAAAAGCTTATATTATTAACTGTATTATAAAAATTCAGCCCGGGGGGTAAGGGTGATTCTATCATTATTCCGTATATATCATCTCTTCCGTTGCATGATTTGACATAGTCTATAAGACTTTTCTGATCTATTGAAGCGAAATTTTTTAATTCAACCTCTACTCCAAGCTTATCTCCACGTTTAATTTTTGAATTGGCGTAGATAGTACTGGCAGGATCATTTCCGATCTGAATCAACTGAAGTTTCGGTGTGATCTTATATTTATCTTTTATGGCTTCAATTTCTGACCTGATCTTTAACATTTTTTCATTTGCAACTATTTTTCCGTCCAACAACATGTTCGGCACCTTCCCTTATCTTAAAATGCATTTTCTTAGATTTTACATACTATATATTCATGCATCTATATACTTTATCCTGAATCCGTTGTCATAAATCAATCTATCGGAAAATAAGCCACTTAATTTATATGGCTCCATTTCTGAAACTTATTGTTGTAAAATATTTAGCCTGAAAGCAGGAAGCCACATGCGTTAGGATGGGAGAATGTCACATATACTCATATATATATCAATAATATTTCATTCAAAATTCATGTAGAATTAGTAATCCTATTTTTTCCTGTTCAATATAAGATTAACAGTGAAATTCCACAAAATAACTATAACAGCATTACCCTAATATATATAATAAGTATGAGCAGTTGATATATATGGACTCCAATAAAAAATTACAAGAAGTTAACAGGATAATAGTGGAATCTAATAAAGATAATAAAGCATTTGCAAGCTCATTTATGAATTTCATGGGCACAACCATGAATTCAGGAGCCCTTGATACAAAAACAAAAGAATTATTAGCCCTGGCTCTGGGAATTGCCGCCAGGTGTGAATGGTGCATTTCATATCATGTTAATGAAGCATTTAAAGCGGGTGCAACTAAAAAAGAGCTTATGGAAGTGGGCTATGTAACAGTATTAATGTATGGCTCACAGGCACTTATGGAAATGAATAACTTAATTGATGCAATAAACCAGTTTGAAAAACAATGAATATTGATAATATATTGAGTAAAATCTATAATTCAGAGATTTACTATGAAGCTGTAGATCAGGAAATAAATGATATAGTTGACATGATCCGTAAGGGTTACTCTTCAGAACAGATTAATAGGAAAAGAAACCCCGATTTTAAATATTTATTTGAATTTGCAAAATCTAGAATAAGGGTCTCCAGAAAATTTACATACGCAGACCACCTATTTCTTGATTATTATTCCTCTATGTATTCAACACCGGAAATAATAGGAAAATACAGGGCTCAGAGATTGAAGGGACATCATATTATCGATGCGGGAAGCGGTGCAGGTATGCAGGATATTGTATTTGCCAAGTATTCTGATGTAATAGGTATTGAAATGAACAAATCAAGATATCTCATGGCTCTTTTGAACCGAATTCCATACCAATCCACTGCTAATTTTATAAACGAGGACTTTTTCAATTATTCTGGTGATTTCAGAGACTCGGTAATATTCAGTGATCCTTTGCGCCCATCAAATTCAAAGGAAAAATATTTTTCACAGCTATCTCCGAATCCCCTTGATTCTATTTCTATTTCAGATAACATTTTCGGATATGCAATAGACCTTCCACCTCATATTAAATGGGAAAATATACTCTTAAAGGGAGAAAAAGAGTATATATCCATAAACGGAAACCTGAATCGATTAACGGTCTATTCACCCTCGCTCTCAACAGAAGAATCAACTGCTGTTATTCTCCCTGAAAATATAATATATTCGGGCAAGCCGGATGAATTCAAAAAATCATTATCTCCGGAATACAAGAACTTTGAATATCTTTTTATGCCTGATATTTCCGTAGTATATGCCAAACTTTTGAATGATATTATAGACCCTGCCTGGAAAATGATATACTTAGATCAGAAACGGTACGTATTTGCTGGGAATTCTGAATTAAAGACATTTCCGGGTACACAGTATTCTATTATAGATTTTTCTGATGATTTGAATATTGAACATAAACTTGCAAAGTGTGATGGAGGGAAAGTATTTTTTAGATTCAATATGAATCCTGATGAAATGTATATACACAAAAACGCACTGGAAAAAAATCTGACAGGAAGCAAGAATATATATGTGTTCAAATCTGAGAAGGGTTATATACTCGCTGAGAAATTAGAATAAGGTATGGATCATCTTATTTTTAAAATCGATGAACCTGCTATAAAAATAATTTTCAAATATCTTTTTATAGAATTTAGCAATTTCTTGTGACAAATATGTTAGAATTTTATTCTAAGGCCAAATTACCTACCAGATTCGGTTCATTCGAAATATACGTTTTTAAAAATGATGAAAATAAAGACCACGCTGTTCTTGTACATGGCAACGTGGAAGGAAAAGAAAATGTGCCTGTAAGGATTCACTCTGAGTGCCTGACTGGAGACGTTTTTGGTTCGATGAGATGCGATTGCAGGGATCAATTATTGACATCAATGAGATATATAGGCAAACAGGATTATGGCATGCTCATTTATTTAAGGCAGGAAGGCAGGGGAATAGGACTTCTGAATAAAATCAGGGCCTATCATCTTGAAGATGCGGGACTGGATACGGTAGAGGCAAATGTGGAGCAGGGGCTTCCTGCAGACAACAGAAAGTACAATTTTGCTACAGACGTTATAAAATATTTTAAAATAAAGTCTGTTCAGATAATGACTAATAATCCTGAAAAAATTAAATTCCTGGAAGACAACGGAATAAAAATAGTGAAAAGAATTCCTGTCATCATTGAACCCACAGAATTTGATAAATTTTATCTGGAGACAAAGAAAGATAAAATGGGACATCTACTCTGATAATTAGAATAATTCAGGGAATTTATTTGTATACAGTGGATTTGTATTGATTTTAAACTACAGAGAAAATAATTGTGTAGAAGCCCGTGGTATTGAAAAACATAATATATGGCTAATAATTATAGGTATATGGGAGATAGCCTGGCTGATATTGAAATATCTAAGGACGGTGAAATTTACTATGTACGCATGACTTTACCCACAGGTGAAGTGGTCAGCATGGAAAATGAAAACTTTGAAGAAATACTTGAAGAAATAGCAAACGACCTGCAGGATAGATATCCTGCATAAAATGCGGGGATGGCCCAGTGGTACGGCGGCAGCCTGCTAAGCTGTTTCTCGAAATGAGAGCATGGGTTCAAATCCCATTCCCCGCGCTTAAATCTTTTAAGTAATAGGATCAAAACAAATTTTAAGACTTTATATGGTTAGAACCCACCAAGCAGAAAGCATGCCATACCCCAGATCATTGCCACCTTTGATACTTTCTCGCCCTTTGATATATTTGTATAAATATAAATAATAGTAAGTGCAAACAGAAAATCGTCTATGAAAACGGCATAAAGATAGTACACTGATAATACGTGAAAATAATAGGGGAGGAAGGAAATAAGAATGGTGATAATCACAAATATGGATGAGATTATTTTGGCGTTCTGAATCCCTATTCTTTTTGGAAGTGTATTCCTATCTACATCACCTCTAACATCCTCGATATCCTTCATGATTTCCCTTGACATATTGGAGAAGAAAGCCAGTAAAAATAAAAGTACCATCTTTGACAGTGTATTGGTAATAAAACCCCCATAGAGAAATATCATCCCAATCAGAAGGCTTATTGTTATGTTTCCTGGTAGTCCCATTTTTTTGGTTTTAAATTCGTAACTAACTAGGAGTAATTCAGCTAATATCACCACAGAGCTTATAAGCAAAGATACAAATAGGGATACTAGAAAACCCCCAATAAAAAAAGAAAAAGCCATATAATAAGCCAACTTTTTTGATATTGTACCAGAGGGCAATGGTCTCTCTGGATGGTTGTATTTATCCGTTTCAAGATCACTTATATCGTTAATAATATTCCCACCAGCTGTAACAAGAAATACACTTATAGCACCGAGGGAAACTGGGATTAAAAATTTTAAAATGTGTACATTCACAGCTATAAAACCTACTATGTATATTGAAAAGAAACCCATAAAGCCATTTACTGGCCTTGTGATCTTTAACCATTTATTCATTTACAACCCTATATTTGCATTAATAAAATATTTTTCTTAATATGAAAATAATAAAAATCTAAATTTTCATTTATGCTAAAAATAAATACAATAAAAATATGCAAACATTTATAAATAAAATTTTGTTTACACTACTATGGATATTTCAGGTTACGTATTATTAGCAATAGCTTTAATTGATGGATTGCTGTTTGGATTGGCGATTAAGAAAGGTATAGTATCTGCCATATTATTGATAATAGCGTTTGTATTAGCCGGTTATGCAGGGCTCGCATTCATACCCAAGATTTCATTGAGTAAAATTTACTCGTACGCTACAAAATTTATTTTTGATAATATCAGTAAGGCCCCAGGGTTGGTTAGTCTTGGTCATGTAGGTGCCATCACAATAGTCACAGTCTTATTCCTTGTGGGATTAGGTCTAGGTATATGGAAAGGATAAATTATTAACCTGATATTATTTATATATTTTTTATTTATTTAATAGATTTTTTTCTTTTATTGATATTTTTCCAGTATTTCCGGGAATGAATCTATATAAAAATAATTTGTATTAAAATGTCCGGCAGGATATTCCTTAAATGTGTGTATTATACCACCTTTTTCAAGCATGTTATGAATTATCCCCATTCCTATATTTATTCTGAACTCATCACGATTTCCAGTCTGCAGGATTATTTTTTTCCCCTTTAACTGATCAATTTCATTTACAAGTCGATTAACAGGGTCGAATTTCATCCATCTATTCCATACATCAAGAATTAGCTCCCCAGTTTCCATGGAAAATGGAAGGTCTATTTCTGTACCCTGAGGGGAATAAGACGCTGCCATGGCTATAACGTTATATGCCGTCAATTGATTCTGTGTATGTGTAAAGCTTTTTCTGTATTCTTCAATAAAGTTCTTCAAACCCGATTCCCTGATTTCCATAAAGGTTGTGGCAAAATCAGGCATATAACAGTAAGGAAAATAAGAATCGCCGGAAACGTCTATAAATCCACTGTAAATTTCTGGATGATCCATTACGAGGGAAATTGAACCGAACCCGCCAGAAGATTTTCCAAAAAGATATATATCTCTCTCGCCGTATTTCATTTTTATATATTTCATCAGATCTTTAGTAATATAGGTCTTATAATTTCCTATAGCAGTAGAATCTACAAATTGATTGCCACCAAACTGTGTCATAGTATCCGGTAAAACAATTATAAAACTAAAATTATCCTGAAGCCTTATAATTAAGTCTATGAAATCGAAGCTGGTGTAATTTTTGTTCAAAAAGCTGTTGCCTGACCCGAAAAATCCTGGAAGTCCTATAAGAACCGGAGTTTTATTATTGACCTTATTTTCTATTATTATTATTTTCCTTATAGCCGGATCACCCAGTGGGTTTTTTTCCAAGGACGGTATTAATAATTCCTCCTGTTTAATCTTATACATGATAGTCAATGTTATTTCAATATAAAGATTTCACCGCCTTTGGAAGTCTATAAAAATAACAGAAATAATATAACAAAGTTTATTAATGGCAATATTTATTACAGAATAAGGAGGTGCATCAATGGTCAGTTTCACAATTCATTATGACGATGATGACGACAATGATGAAGAAGACGACGATGACGATGATGAATGATTTGTCTGTATCGTTCAAGTGAATAACTCATAATTTTCATATTATGGGGTATTAAGTCAAGTGCCGGATGTTAAAGCATTGGAACCTGTAGTTCTGAAGATCAATTAGTTATAAAGAATATTCACCACTAAGGGCATATTGGCTTTTTATCCTCTTTTCAATGAAACGACATATCCTGCTTCATTTGAATAAACACAATTTAAGCATATAAAATCGTTTTTTCTTGGTCTGTTTTTTGTTTATGATATACATGGCATTCCTGGATCGTATATCCAGATTCTATTTTCATCACAGGAACAACGTTTTCCCATTTCTTATAAATTATAAAGTTTTAAAATTGATTATCAAACAGGAATTGTGTAGATATCCTGTTTCATAACCATACTGGGCCGCACTATATACAGTAAATCTCCCATTTCCGGTTACATCAAGCACCTTTATTTTTTGGCCATACCTTGAGATATCAAATAATCTGCGTAAAATTAAATGCACTACTATTTTCTTGATTAGTATTATTTAAAGTACTTTTCTTATGTTTGTCCGTGATCAGCTTAATGTCTCAGGATTTGAACACGATACTATTAACAGAATAATATTAATATATATTTTGATAGGTAACAGCTTTTTAAAAAATTCTAGAAATATTCCAAATTCGCAGCTTAAACACTGTAATTACGTTCCATCCCATAAAATGAATGTTCTATCTTAACAAACTTAAATATAGAATTAGAATTTACATGCATGGATATACTAATTGTTGGTGGTGGTGCAGCCGGTATGTCTGCGGCTTCCAAGGCCAGACGTATGGATTCCAGCGCCAGAATAACGGTAATAGAAAAGACGGGATATGTATCTTATGCTGAATGCGGTATGCCCTATTATCTGGCAGGTTATTTCCAGGATTTTAAAGATTTGCTACATTATCCTGTGAGTGAATTCACTGAACATAGGGGAATAAATGTAATTACGAATTCTACTGTAACCTCCATTAATGCCGGGAAAAAATATATTGATACAAACGGTAAAAGCTATAAATATGATAAACTTGTACTTGCCACCGGCGCAACACCTAATATACCAGATGAATTTAAGGAATACGGGGTGTCGCTGAGGAATATGGAAAGTGCAATTTCCATGAACAGCGAATTATCCGGAGTGAGCCAGGTAACAGTAGTAGGTGCTGGCGTTCTAGGGACGGAATTATTTTCATTACTATCAAAAAAATACCATGTTAAATTGATATCAAAACATGAATATCTACTTCCGCATTTGGATCCTGATATGGGAAACGTACTTAATAATCTTGTACAGGAAAATAATCCAGATATTGAATATAATTCGGTTCCTGTATCAATTTCAAAAATTCAGGAAAAATATAAAATTACTACAACCCTAGGATCCTATTTTAGTGATTATGTAATTTTTGCAACGGGTATAAAACCATCTGTGGAACTTGCTGAAAAGGCTGGCATTGAATTAACACCTGATAATCTAATAAAAACTAATGACTATTTACAGACCTCAGACCCTGATATATATGCCGGCGGAGATAATGTAGCAACAAAGAACCATGTTACTAACTATTATGGCTATTATCCACTTGCACAGGTTGCCAATAAGATGGGCAGAACAATCGGAATTAATGTTTTTGGTAATAAAAGGATATTCCCAGGTGCACTGGGGACCACGATAATCAACATCTTCGGATATCAGGTCGGATACACAGGAATCAATACTTCTCTAGCCCAGAAACTGGGAATAAATTTTGATAGTGTCTTTATAAAAGCTAAAGATAAATCCAATTACCTGCATGGATCAGATGTGTACATAAAAATAATTTTCGAAAAGAAATCTGGAAGGCTTCTTGGTTCCCAGATTATAGGGAAGGAAAATTCAGCATGGAGGCTGAACGTTATGGCCACAATATTGTATAGTAACATGACCCTCTACGATATCCTATACAATGATATGGGTTATGAGCCTGAATACGGGCCGGTGTGGGATCCTATTATTATAGCCGCAAGCCTTGGCCTAGACAAAATGGATAATTATGTATGAAAGGATAACCATTCCGATTAAAAACACGATAAAACCAAGTAGAAATCTGAACATTTTTTTATTATATATTACAAAGAGAAAGAAATTTACAATTTCACGCATTTTCAGTTTTGACTTTCCCTCTGTTCTCTTCACAAAAACTACCGGATATTCGGTAATCTTAAATCCAGCCTGATTTAATCTATTCACTATATCTACCTGACCAACATACCCATTCTCAATATCTATTTGTTTTCCTATGAAATTGCATGCCTTTCTGCTGTACACCCTAAACCCTGAAGTACAGTCATGTAAATGAATATCAAATGATATTCTGAAGAGTGTGTTGGCTATTTTACTTATTATCTGTCTGATAAACTCATCGTTGGTGATTCCACTCTCCATATATCTGGATCCTATAACGAGATCTGATGAAGTGTTTATGGCTTTTTCTATCATTTTAGGAACATCTTCGGGTTTGTGGGAAAGATCAGCATCCATAACAACAACGTAATCAGAATCGGTAAGTCTCATGCCGTCTATCTCTGCACTGATTAAGCCCAATCTTCCGTGCCTTATAAGGAAATGTACATCAGGATATTCTTTTTTTAGCATTTCGGTTCCGTCTTCGGACATATCATCTATAACATATATTGAATTTACATTTTCACCCTTTAATTCCTGTATAAGTCTTTTCAGGTTTTCTCTCTCATTGAGGGCAGGTACAACAACTGAAGCATTTAATGTCATAAACGTCACTGTATAATTTTATTTAATTTAAAATGTTTGAATTTTTTATATTGCCATTAAGAACACATATATTAATGCTTAAATTCAAAGATATAGAATTTTTGTGAAGACAAAGTTATAATATTCCTATATAAAGACATCCAGATCATTAACTGAAAGTTATGCTAACATTTTCTCCTATTGAACTATTTTTTCTGCTTTTAGTTCAAGTATGTCCATTCTGATATCTTCAATACGTGTTAATCTACCTCCTACTGTAAAAACACGTTCGTCCGTTTCGATAAGATAAGAATTTTTGTATCCCGGAATAACGTCGGTACCTTTAATGTGCCCTTCAATATCAACTGTGCCATTCTGGGTATCTCCTATAACGTGTCCCGTAAGCCGGTAACCGTTGTTCATGAAAACGTTTATGGCCTCACAGGATATCCATGATGTTTTAAAATCCCATGCATCCCTGATCTGGAATTTGGATATGTAAATGGATGGTTTCCATACAATGTTATAATAATAATAGTTTATAATATGAATCATCTCCTCCTCCTGGAAGTCTATTGCATATTTGGTTTTAGTGCTTATGTTATCAACATATACTATGGCTTCATCACGATCCTTTATTATAACCTCTGGAGATATACCGGGACGCCGCTTGATCACGGCTCGGGATATGAGTTCGGAGATATCGTAGCGATCTGAATCTGGAAATATGGTTATAATTACAGATATGCCGCGTTCAGCGGCTTCTAGAAGGTATTTATCCAGATATTTAAGCAAAGGCAATCTTAATGAAACTATAATTTCAGTCTGTGCATTCAAGAGCATGTTTTTCATCTGCTCCCTGATAAGATTGATATTATCCATATACCAGAGGTAGGGATTGTATTTTGTTGTCTCCGGTTCTGAGCTTTTTATATAATCAGAAAGTTCATCCTTGTATGATGTCATTTCTCCAATAATCCTCGTAAGCGCGACATCAACTGGAACTGCCCTGTAAATTTTTTTCTTGCCTGGACTAATTTCGATTAAACCTTTTGTAAGCAAATTATTGAACAGGTCGTATACTCTGGGTTGCGGTACCCCTGCTGTAGATACAATGGAAGTTGAAGTTTGCGGTCCATTTAATAATAAGGTCTTATAAACCTTTATTTCATAGGGTGATAATCCAAACTTTGATAATTTCTCGAATAATTCTTCACCAGTCATATAGGTTTATTTCAAAGATATAAATAAATATTTATATTTGATAATAAAAAATTAAAGTTTTCCTATATCTCTTACTATGTTTATATCCAATGGAGATTCTCCAGGGGTCCAGTCGGCAGGTATTGCACACATGTGACCGGCTTCCTCAGGAGTATCCCGCAATGTTTTTAAACCCATAAATGCACCATATATATGCCTTACATCCTTTCCCAGTCCATTGTTAAACATTGCCTCGTACTGTATGTTTCCATCTGGGTCAATGATTACTATCCCCCTCTGAGCCTGATATCCCTTAGAATCCAGAAATCCATAATTTTTTGCGATCTCTTTTGTGTAATCATCTATAAGTGGTATTTTACTCTTACTTACCCTGGGGGACGTATCACACCATGCTTTATGGGAAAATACCGAATCCTCGCTTATACCGAAAACCTGGGCGCCCTCCTTTAAGAACTGGTCGTAAGATCCCATAAGTGCTTCAATATCTGTTGCACACACAAAGGTAAAATCTCCTGGGTAGAATGTAAGAATGACCCATTTACCCTTATAGTCTGATAATTTAATCTTCTTTATTTCCTTCTTCGCTGGAAAATATGTATCTGTTTCAAAATCCGGTGCTGCATCTCCTATCTGTAACATTGTTATCCATAATAAATAATTATATCTTATATTAATTTAACTGATTTGTAATTGTTTATATGCCTAGGATATAATTAAATCAATAAGTCTAGAAATATTTATTTGATTATAATTTAAAGTATTTATTAATATTTTGTAGCTTAGGATACCATCAATTTAAGTGATATTTCACTCTTTTATACAAAGAATTATATATGCCTTAACATATATTCTATTATGGCGAACGCTAAAAAACAGCTCGAAGAGTTTCAAGCCCAGATAGAAAGAATGCATGATAATATGAAAACTATGGCAGCAGAAAATGAACAGTTGAAATCTCATTCGGAAGAGCTGGAAAATAAAATAGCTTATGACAATAAGGTTCAAAAAGAACTTCAGGAGGAAAATGAATCGGTCAAGCAGTCCTTACTTAATACAAATGAGGCTCTAGAGGCTTCAGAACAGCAGGTCCAGAATCTGAGACAGGAGCTGGAAGCGAAAAATGCTGAAATAGAGAGAAATAGTAAGCTTTTAGAAGAAAATGGCCAGCTCCGGGATGATCTTGAGAATGCTACCGCTTCATCTCAGGACACCATAACTAAACTTAAAGAGGAACTGGAGGAAAAAAACAAATCTATAACAGAGACGCAAATAAAGCTTAGGGAAATGGAAAAGAGTAATTCTGATTTTACCCTTATTACCAAAAAGCTGGAATCAAGAATCAGCACACTTGAACATAATTTAGAAGAAAAAAATGATATTATTGCAGAAATTAAAATGAAGAATTATGATCTTGAGCAGAAAATCCAGATGCATGAAATGAGGGAAAGATCACTTGAGGACACTGTAGAACTCCTTAACTCTGCAAATGACAATTTTAAAGGCTTACTGGAAAAGTACAGATTCCTTGTGGAAAATAATATGACTGTGAAAAAAAGAACAATTTCTACAAAAAAACCGGTAAAACCAGCTAAAAAATAGATTTAACTCAGTGCTTAAATAATTGACCTCTTATAAATAGACATAAATTTAAATTATCCCACTAATCTTATAGTTTTTAACATAGAATACGGTAATTTAAGCTCACCATTGCTGTTGGATAATATTATTATATCTGCATTTATTACCTCTACTTCTGTATCAGGATACATATCCAGATCCGCCATTTTCTTCAACACAGGTGTATCTTCATAAACAATCCTACTGATTCTATACCTACCGGGGGGTGCCTGTAATGGACTGATATCATCTATTTTGGCTATGTTATGAATCATATTTCCATGAGGACATTTCATTGGATTCCCAAGATTTTTAATAAAATTGTCAAAATATCGATCTTCTATGGTATGTTCGATATCCATAACTGCTGAATGTGAATACTCCCAAGGAACTTCTAGCATCTTTACGGCGAATACTTCAGAGATTCTGTGTTTCTTGATTACAGGTATTGCCATGGCATAGCCATTTTTTGTTAGCGCGATGTTTCTCCCATCTTTTTTTATTAGTTTCTTTTTTTCCAGTTTACCGAGATATTCTGATACTGTGGCCATTGAAACGTTTAGGTCTTTACTTATCTGATGTTCATTCACCAGCTCAAAGGCTTCAGATAATGAAAAAATTGTTTTTACGTAATCTTCCTCATTATTTTTGAAATTCATAACTCACAATTAGGTATGTATAATTAAATCTTTTTATTTGCCTATGTGAAGATTTGAATAGGAACATAAAAAGTATAATAATATATAATCATAGGGTTTTGAAATAAATGATAAGAATAGCCGGACTTGGAATTTCAGGATTATATTTATACTGGAGACTGAAAAATGATGGCTTTGACGTCTCTGGCTACGATATAAAGAAGGATGATTTCTATATACCATGCGGGTACGCAACTAATGAAAATATTATGAAGGGATATATGGATGTAATCGGTGTAGATTTTCAAAAATATGTACTTTCCAGAGCAAAAAACATAACATTCTCAGGGAATAATTTCCAGGAAAAACATCTTGAATCTTCTGGACTTTGTACATTTGATAAAAATCAACTGGAAAAGGATGAGAGCAATAATTTAAAAATTTTGCCTATTGATAAACAAAATAAGGACATGATTGTTGATGCTACAGGGATAACAAGGGCCTACTTGGGAAAATCTAAGAATGACAGACAGTATTATACTCTTGAATATTTAACGGATCAATCTGATCATAGGGATTTTTATTTTTACTTTTTTAAAGGAGGTCGTGGATATTTCTGGAGTTTTCCACTAGGTAATAAATATCATGTGGGTGCAGGGTCTCTCTCCATTGCCGATCTAAATACTGTCAGGAAATCTATTCCCTTAAAAATTACATCTAGAAATATAAGGATGGTCCCACTGTTTGATTCCATGTCAAGAGAGAATATAATCGGAATAGGTGAGGCAATAGGCACCGTTTCTCCCATCACAGGAGAGGGAATAATTCCTTCGTTGAGAAGTGCGGAGCTGTTATTTCAATGTATAAAGAAATATGATAAGGAAGAATTGCTAAATGCTTATACGAAAGCTATATCAAAAGAATTCGGATATTACTATAAATTATCTAGATTGATCTTTAATATTCGGTCTGGAAAAATTATAAATCCCACCAATATTTATGCTATAAAGTATGTAAAGCGAACAGTGAATGATTTTGGGATAAAACTTGATATACTTCCTTTCTTAAAACATTTTATTTAATAAAAAAGTTATTTGGATTTTATTTCTTCTAAAAATTCTTTAATGCGATCATTGAATCCTTTTGCATCATCCAGATAACATGCATGCTGGCGGCCTATGTTAGAAAATTCGGCAGATTGGTTATAGCGCATTATAATTTCATAATTAGAAGACGCGGAAATCGCATCGTTTTTCCCCCAGATAAGTAATGTTGGTATTTTAGAAATTTTACTTAATTCTGATTCCATTTCGGTAACACCTACTGCTCCCACCAGTATCAGAGCTTTTACCTTTTCTGGAAATTTTGTTGCAAAGCCGACTACAGCTTCTCCACCCATGGAAGCTCCAAGCACTACGGACGGTTCTAATTTCATGGCATCCATAAATTCTGCAATAAATGAAAAAAGATCTGCTGATAAATTCTCGGATTTCCCATAGCCAGGAAAGTCAATAGAAATAGCGCGGTAACCACTATCAGCGGTGATTTGAATTGTTCCTGATTCTTCATATGTTCTTGCATTGAATCTTGCCCCATGACAGAATATCACGGGTATTCCGGTTCCCTGTTCTATATAATGTATTTTTGAATCCTGTATTGTAATATATTTGTCTTCTAACATAATTGATCATGTCTCTATGTTAATTAAAACTTGTGCACATCAAAACACTTGAAGTAAATATCTGTTATATATTTATTATATTTAAATTTATTGTTATAACGTTTCATATAATAAATTTATACAGAATATACTGAAAATAGTTGAAACTACAGTGTTCTTAATCAATTTATGTTTATTTTGCATGTTCATAATTCATGGTCCCTAAACTTTTACTATATATTATACACGTGAATTGTCGAAAAATCGTTATCATTTTGAGTAGTAGTTAAATATCAAGAGTAAATATTTACATGATGACAGATAAATCCAGCGCTAGAATATTGTGGTTTAGTGAAATTTCTAAAGAAGATGTGCCAATAGTGGGTGGGAAATCCGCGAATCTTGGAGAAATGGTAAAATTAAAATCGGTTCCAGTACCCAATGGATTTTCTACAACGAGTCTTGCTTACAGGGAATTCATCAGAGAGAATGACCTGGACGATAAGATTTTGCAGATAATAAAAAGCACAGATATAGATAATTCCAGAAAATTAAAAAATGCAAGTGAAAAAATTAGGGAGTTATTTCTCAGCTCCCATTTTAACCACACCCTAGGTCAGGAAATTAGGGAATATTATAGAAAACTCATTGAAAAAGAAAAGAATATATATGTGGCTGTAAGGTCCTCTGCTACATCTGAAGACCTTCCGGATGCAAGCTTTGCCGGCGAACAGGACACCTATTTGAATATACACGGAGAGGATGATGTTGTTCAGAATATAAAAGAATGCTTCGCCAGCCTTTTTACGCCCAGAGCCATTTATTACAGAGAAAAAAAACACTTTAACCATTTCAGTGTTGCCCTTGCAGTTGCGGTTCAGAAGCAATTATTTTCAGAAGTATCCGGTGTGATGTTTACCGTAGATGTTTCAACAGGGGATAACTCAAAAATAATAGTCGAATCCAGTTATGGTCTCGGCGAATATATAGTAGGAGGAGTTGTCACTCCTGATACTTTCTATGTGGATAAAAATAGTTTAAAAATTACAAACAAAATAATAACAAATAAGACGAAAATGCTGAAATGCCTGGAAACAGGTGGCACTGAAGAATTAGTAGTAGACACTGTAATGGCCCAGAAACAATCCATATCAGATAAGGAAATAATACAGCTGGCTAATTACGGGTTACAGCTTGAAAAGCATTATGGAAACAGCATGGATATAGAATGGGCAAGAGATTCGTTTGATCATAAAATATATGTTTTGCAGGCGAGATTTGAAACTGTCTGGAAGAATAACAACGGTGAGAAAGAAATGCAACAGGAAAAGGAAGCAGATGAAAATGATGTAATATTAAAGGGATTGCCAGCTTCTCCGGGGAAAATATCCGGTATTGCCAGAGTATTGCTATCTGTTGATGAAATGGAAAAATTCAATGATGGCGATATACTTGTAACTAAGATGACAGCCCCTGACTGGGTACCCATAATGGGAAAGGCCAGAGCAATTATTACAGACGAGGGGGGATTGACATGCCATGCAGCAATTATATCCAGAGAACTTGGAGTTCCATGTATAGTAGGTACATCATCATTCGGTCAGAAGGCCACTGAAACACTGAAGGATGGAGAAACAATAACAGTAGACGCAAAAAATGGACTTGTATATCTGGGCGGTATTACTGAAATATCGACCACTCCAGAGCCTGATGTCCCAGTATCATCTGGCAGCGATATAATAACAGGAACAAAGGTTCTGGTAAATATGGGTGAACCCCAGTTATCGGCTCGAGTATCTAAGCTACCATCAGACGGTATAGGCCTCATGAGAGAAGAATTTATATGGGCTGAAATAGGGGAGCACCCACTATCTCTGATCAAGAGCGGCCGTGGAGATTACTTTGTTGACAAATTATCCTCAGAACTTGCAAGAGTTTGCAGAGATTTTGCCCCCAGACCTGTAGTGCTCCGTTTCTCGGATTTTAAATCAGATGAATACAAGAGTCTTAAAGGAGGTTCCGAATTCGAGCCTGAGGAGGACAATCCGCTTCTTGGATGGAGGGGAGCATCCAGGTACTACGATGACAGATACAAGGAAGCTTTTAAACTTGAGCTCAAGGCCATTAAAAAAGCCAGGGATGAATACCTTCTGAAGAATTTATGGGTAATGATACCATTTACAAGAACTGTTGAGGAATTAAAGAAGGTTGTTAAGATAATGGAGGATAATGGATTGGAAAGAACTAAGGATTTCAAGCTGTTTCTCATGTCAGAAATACCGAGCAATATTGTGCTTGCAGATAAATTCAATCAGTATGTTGACGGGTATTCCATAGGGTCCAATGATCTCACAATGTTGCTTCTTGGATCAGACAGGAACAATGGAAAAATGAGCTCTATGTTCGATGAACGTGACCTTGCAGTAAAAAGAGCAATAAGGTATCTCATAAAAATAGCACATAGAGATGGAAAGATAGTTTCCATATGCGGTCAGGCACCCTCGCAGTATGATGAGATTGTGGATTTCCTTGTAAGATCCGGTATAGATGATATTTCAGTGAACCCGGATGCAGTGGTGCATGTGAGAAAGATGGTAGCTTCTGTAGAAAAAAGGATACAGCTGGAGGCCGCACTTGGAAAGGTTCAAACAGACCCTGATTGGGATTTACCGTAATCATCAAATATATTTTTTTCCTTAATTTTGAAGTTTTTCCTAAAAATATACGCATTATTTTTTCTGTCAAAATTGATTATGGAATAGCCCCTTGAAAATAATTCATGAAATTTATTTCGCAACAATAACTTGAGTTTAACAGCTTCCTGAATGTTTGAGGATTTAAAGGCAAAGAAATCTGATATCATTTTTAAACCGATTATACTTTCCTCTGGCTCATTGAAAAATTCCATTTTAAAACCATTTACATCATTGATAAACTGAACTTCACCAAAAGACCGGTCGTAGTTTTCACTTATATACCATTCAGCTACGAGTCTGTCAGTGGGTAACCCTGCATTTATTCCGTCGTGCATAATACCGTAAAAATTGTCCAGATAGTTTCTTGATACTGCCCCCAGCTTTCCGATGTTGAAATACCCGTTAAGGCTCATTACAGGATCGAATGTCCATGCTATCATCTTATATCCATATTTTATAGCTAATTCTTTTTGCTTCATTTTCATCATGTAGCCAGCTCCAGAATATTTTTTATTATCAAGTACACCAGTCATATGTGAATATAAATATACGTAACCGTCCCGGTATCCAGGATAGGAAAAACTCATACCTATCAATTTGCCGTTATCATAAGCACCCAGAACTATTCCTCCGTGAAATGCCATGGAATGTATTGTATCCTTGAATCCTGAAACTGCACTCTCTGACCTCCATGCTGACTTGATGACATCCATAAAATCTTGAATTTCAGATGAATCTTCTATTGTTCTAACATCCATGCAATGTGATTACAAATTACACTTAAACCTTAACTATACAAGGATCTTATCCAATATTAAGGCTTATAGTTTCCAGATTAAAGGACAAATAACTCATGTCCTTGATCATGATATTTTCATGTTAAATTGAAATAATAACAAAATTAATATTATTAAAAATACATGTACCTATTTTCATTTCGTGAAATTATCCTCTGTAATACTCAAAGAATTCATTGCCCATGGGGAATTTCAAAAAAATCATGATAAACTTATTTATACAAACATCAGATTACCCAACATGTCAATTAAGAATAAGGAAATTTTAGTCACAGGCGGTGCAGGATTCATTGGCTCCAATTTAGTAAACACTTTAGCAAAGGAGAACCATGTATATGCTCTTGATGATCTTCAGACAGGCTCAGTTCATAATTTAGATAATTCAATAGGCAAAGTAGAATTCATAAAGGACAGGGTAAAAAATATCAACGACTATGAGATAAATCCGGATTACATCTTCCATATAGGAATATACTCATCATCGCCAATGTACAAGAACAATCCACATCTCATGGCAAATGCCATAGATGATTTAATTACAGTATTGGAGTATGCAAAGCCCAGGAAAACACCAATAGTGTATGCATCAACATCATCAATATACAATGGGATAGAGGAACAGAAGGAGGATGTTATACCAAAGGTATCAGATTACTACACAGAAGCCAGAATAGCAATGGAGAGGATAGCTAATTTATACTGCAACCTGTACGGTATGAGCGTGTCAGGAATGAGGTTCTTTTCAGTATATGGTTACAATGAGAGGTCAAAGAAGATATATGCAAACCTGGTATCACAGTTCCTCTGGGCAATGCACTATAATATTCAGCCTGTTCTATACGGTGATGGTGAGCAGAAGAGGGATTTTGTATTCATAGAGGATTTAGTTAATGCATTAATCCTTGCTGCAGAGAACAATAAAAAGTTCAATGTCTACAATGTTGGGACAGGTAAGAACTATACCCTGAATGAGCTGGTAAAGATACTGAACAAGCATTTAAAGAAGGATATAAAGCCTGCATATATTGAGAATCCAATGAAGGACACATACGTTTACTATACAAAGGCAGATATAAGGAAAACAGAGACCGGTATTGGCTTCAAGGCTAAGATATCTCTTGATGAGGGCATTGACAAGCTAATAAAATACTATAATTACTGATTTTTTTATTAAAATTGTTTATTAAACATAGGTTTTAATATTATTTTTCAATTGATAAAAACATGGCAGTGTCGCCAAGAAAAGGAATGTATATACCAAAAAGAGCCACCTTTGTCCGCAGGAGAAAACATTCATCAAGGGAAAGGTTTGAACCCGGATATATTACAAAGGAAAAACAGAAATTAAAAAACGAGAAAGATAATATCACCAATTTAAAAAAAGGATTGAACAAATGTGGAGCTAGAATGGAATGCGTCAGAAAGATAATAAAAAGAAGTAGAATTTGCAGGCATAATTATGAGGAAATAAATACAGGAACAAGGAAAGTAATCAGAGTATATCTCAGGAATGGTGGCTACCTGCATCTGGAAGATGATAGATGGATTTACCATAAAAAAGAATGAAATAAGATAAGTTATCTATTCCTTAATAATTTGATTTTACGCTTCTGCATATTGCTTTACGGATCGGAACAGAGAAATAAAATCATTTTTTGTTAGCAATCCGGTGTTAACATTACGTGGGCTAGGGTGATAGGAACCATATAAACGGATTCCTGAAATATCATAGTATTTTCCATGACCAAATTTCATGTTTTTTGTATTAACTCCTTTAGCTTTAAAATAGTTTATAATGGAGTCGAAAGCAATTTTTCCGAGGCATACAATGGCTTTTACATTTTTCATCTGATCTATTTCCCGATACATGAAATCACTGCAGTTTATGAGTTCTTCATTTAATGGTTTGTTATCAGGTGGTGCACATTTCAATGCTAAAGTAATATACATATTATTGTATTTCAAACCATCATTCCTGTTACCAGAAGTGGGAATATTTGTCAATCCAGTTTCGTAAAGCGAAGATATAAGAAAATCAGAACTCCGGTCTCCGGTGAAAATCCTTCCTGTCCTGTTTCCTCCATTGAATGCGGGTGCCAGCCCTATTACCAGTATTTTACCGTTTATATCTCCATAACCTGTTATAGGTTTATCCCAGTATGCTTCTCCGGAATACCTTGACGGAATCTCTCTTGTATTTCTGTAATTAACAAGCCTTTCACATTTTCTGCAATCTATTATGCATTTATTCAATTCATCTATACTCATTTCAGGCTATGACCTCCGTCCACAGGTATTACGGCACCGTTAATCCATGAGGATTTACCATCTATCAGGAAATTAATAACACTGGAAATATCCTCAGGTGGGGTCTCCAGATCGCCGTATTTTCTCATTTTCATATAATCCCTACCAATCTGAAAATTCTGAATTATATATTCTGGGGCAACAACATTTACCCTGATCCCCTTACTCTGCAGTTCCAGTGCCATTATTTTTGCCGCCTTTTCCAGAGCGTATTTGGATATTGAATATGATAGCAGATTTGGTTTATTCTTAACTGAACTGGAAGAATTGCTCACAAAGATAATGGAAGAGCCATAACCCATATGATTTGTTGCATGTTTTGCCATATACATGGGAATTTTTAAATGATTCAAAATCATGGAATCCAAGCCATCGAGATTTTCTATTGTATCCTCCACGAATCCACCAACCATTACTACTAGAGAATCTATGGATTTGAATGTTTCAAGCGATTTTGTAATTAAATTCTTGCAACTCTGTTCATCCTTTAATTCCTCTGAGATATAATTGACTTTTCCGTACATCGAATATTCCGATACAATTTTTTCCAGTTTTTCCCTGTTACGGGAGTTAATTATAACATGATTTCCATTAATGAGGAGGTCATAGGTGAGTGCCTTGCCGAGCTCCCCTGTACCTGCTAAAAGGATATTCTTTCCAGACATAATATCAAATGTGGCACACTTTAAAATAGATTTCCATTAAAATACAGAACAATTAAAAGTATACCAATCAATTACTAACATGGTTTCTCAGGCGGTTAAGCATTTGAATTGCATTATTTCTATCTGCTACTTTTAGTCTAAGAATTCTATTTCCATATTTTATAATAATTAGCTTTTGCGATTTGATAATAATTGCAAATGCAATAAAATAAATGCCCAATGCCAAAAACAATATCAAATTAATGGAATAGAAATTGTTCATGTAAAACATAAAAAATATGGAGAGAGATATGTATGCTATTCCCGATAAAAATTCAATGTATACAATTCGTGAAATGCCTTCCTGAATAATTCCAATATCACTATAATTGAGTGATTCATAATATTTATGGAATAACCTTGAAAAAATTATTCTTCTGTCGGTTAAATAAACTAATGTGTATTGAGCTAATATTCTCTCACCCGGAAAAAATATATTATCAACACCATAATATTTATTCAACGGGTATTTATTCATGAGAATAAAATATAATTGAAATATAAAATATTTTTCTACAATGGCTGAAGTGAGGCCATAGAATATGGCAATAAAAATTTGATATGAAATTTAATATATCAAGATTGCATTGAATTTTTATGAGCCAGATAATAATAATAGGATATGTGCTTGATACGTTTGTGTCTTTTTTTATCGGAGCGTGGTTTGCCAGGTTCTGGCTCAGGCACCCTTTCAGAAGGAAACCTGCAACCGGTAAAGATTCAATAATAGGAAAAACCGGCGAAATAAAAAATATTCTTAAAAACAATTCATATGAAATCGCCATTGACTCTCAGTTATGGAAAGCTGTGCCCGATGACCCACAGGAAACATTTGCCAAAGGAGAAATAGCTTATGTGAAATCAATCAGGGACCTTACATTATACATTTCAAAAATTAAATGATTAAATATAAGAAATAACTGTTATAATAATGTATGATTATAACATCGGTGTAATCGGTGGTAGTATAACAGATAAAATACATTGTGACATTGCCTATACCCTGGGAAAGTATTTAGCTTCCAGAAATTGTGCAGTTTTCTGTGGTGGAGGTGCCGGTATTATGGAGTGTGTTTCTAGAGGGGTACATGATGCAGGCGGAATGGTAATAGGAATACTTCCAGATGGTAACAGATTGAACGGTAATAAATATTTATCACTTGCTATTCCCACTGGTGTCGGATATTTGAGAAATTTTTTTATAGTCAGGGCATCTGATGCGTTGATAGCAATAGATGGATATTCCGGAACTACCTCTGAGGCGGCATTCGCACTAACCGAAGGAAAATCAGTAATATCAGTGGATGAACTACATATAAGAAGAAAGGAAAGCGATGGAAAAATAATATTTGAGAAGGACCCAGAAAGGGCTGGGGAAATAGCTATAAAAGAGGCAGAAAAATTTTTAGTGTCTATTTCATGATTTACTGTTTTTCAGTAAATGCACCTTTGTCATATGTGATACCATAAAAATTAACAAAAATACACCTATTATGTACTCAACCATCACATCTCCAAGAAGCCCAAAGTGTACCGTGACTAATTTATAAGGCACAAGGAGTATATATAATATCAGAATACCAACAAGCATTATAGCGATAACAACTATTGCTGGTTTCATCTCTCTTAATTTCTTAAAATATAAAACCGCTGGTGAAGCTATAAAAATGATGCTTAACGTCAATGCTATTTCCGAATAGACATTAAATTTTGTGTTTATTATTCCTTTAACCTGGATAGAAGCAACGGCTATGAGAATAATCCCGACAACTATTACACCTATTTCAATATAAAGCCTGATGTTGGATTTTTCTTTAATTTCATTTTTGCTGGATGTTGTCTCCTGTTCACCGGTTTCAGATTTCTGTTCCATACTTTTTTCTGTTTCTGAATCTGTTGCATTTCCAGAATCTTCATTATTTTGATCTACCATCCGGTAAAGATAATTCGGTCATTATTAAATTTTCCTATTATGTATGGCATTCATTGCGTTTTAAAAATAAAGGGTAAAGATCTACCAATATAGGTTTAATTATTTGAAGTATATATTCTTGATCTGATTTGACGCTAATAGTCGATAAAAAAATACATAAAGATATAGGTTATACTGAATGCATGGAAGATGTATATATTGTCTCCGCCAAACGTACACCTATAGGAAAATTCGGAAAATCACTTTCAAGAATCAAGGCCACTGATCTGGGTGCAGCTGCCATTAAAGCCGTTATAAAGAATTCCGGAATAGATAAAGACCTCATTGAAGAGATCATAATGGGAAATGTAATTCAGGCCAATGTTGGTCAGAATCCGGCCGGTCAGGCTGCTTTTTATGCCGGACTTAAGCCAGAAGTAACAAAAAACACGGTAAATGTTGTATGCGCATCGGGAATGCTTGCAACAGAGAATGCTGCAAGGGAGATTATGCTTGGAGAGCATGATATAATTGTTTCCGGTGGTTTTGAAAATATGAGCAATTCACCACTAATATTGCCTGCAGAATTCAGATGGGGGCCAAAACAGCTTCTATATAAGAATCTTAAGATTGAAGATTCTATGCTCAACGATGGCCTGGTAGATGCACTCTACGGAGAACACATGGGCGTGTCAGCCGAGCATTCTGCCAGAAAATATGGACTGACCAGGGAACAGGCTGATGAGTTTTCTGTGGAAAGCCAGAACAGGGCCATAAGGGCAACAGAATCCGGTGAATTCGCAAAGGAAATTGTGAAACTTGACAACCTGGAAAAGGATGAAGGTATGAGAAGAACATCCATGGAGGACCTGGCAAAACTTAATTCCGCATTTGACCGGAATGGCATATTGACAGCGGGCAATTCATCACAGCTATCCGATGGGGCTTCTGCCCTTCTTCTTTCCTCTGAGAAGGGATTAAAGGAATACGGGTTAAAGCCAATAGCAAAGATTACAGGATTCAGCTCAGCCTCTCTTGATACAAGGGATTTTGTTGAGGCACCCATACCGGCAACAAGGAAACTACTGGAAAAGCAGCATAAAAAGATAGATTATTATGACCTGATAGAGCATAATGAGGCATTTTCCGTTGCTTCTCTGATAGTTAGAGATCAGCTAGGAGTTGAAAAGGATAGGTTTAATGTAAACGGTGGTGCAATAGCTATAGGCCATCCACTTGGCAATAGCGGATCAAGAATAATAGTAACATTGATCAATGCACTTCAGAGCAGGAATATGAAAACCGGACTTGCTACAATCTGCCACGGTGGGGGTGGTGGTCATACCCTTACACTGGAACTTGTATAAATTTTCATTATTAATTTCTCTTTTCCAGTACTAATGAAAGATTTAAAAGCAATGTATCAATTATCATATGTCTTATTAATAGTATATACGATTCATGAATATATATGACGACGTAAGACTAAAAGCTACCTGGCCTTCAATGGGCTTCAGATACAGCATATTGCGAGTCACATTGCAATGACCATCTGATCAGGGGCTGGGCTGAGAACTCCCCGTGGGTCAGGAAATTATGAAACGTGATTAATATCCGTTAAACCGGGGAAAAGTTGAATATAAATTGTTTTATTAAGTCTAATATTAAAGTGCCAAACTCCAAGCAGGTTGAAATTAAGTCAGTATAATTTGGTTGAAATATTATGAAACTGCATTGGTGATGTTATCAAAGAGCACTTTTAACTTTTTTAATACTTCCTTATAATCTCTTATTTTGTACGTATCTATAAGCTCCTCAGGATTTTTATAAAGCAGGTAAACATCGTCATTTGTTGAGTATACCAGTAATTTAGCAGGCAATTCAATGCCAATTTCAGGATTCTCTTCCATGAGAAGAGTGCCACCTGAAGGAGAACCGAATATAAGCACAGTTTCATTCTGCATATCCATCCCCACTTTTATGGCGTTCCGTCTATGGTCTATTTCTGCAAAAACATCAACGTCTTTTTCCTTCAAAAAGTCCTTGATAATTTTAACGGTTTCCTGGAATCCATATCTACTTTTAGTTTTAATAAACATATATAATAATATAAATAAGCTATAAATTATTTATTATAGGATGGATTTTATCCACATATTGCATTTGTAGGGAAAATATAAATTTAACCTGAAAATACAGTATTATGTCATGGAGAAAAATATTAGGCATGAAAGCACTGGAAAATTCCGGTAACCATGTATCCATAAACCTTGGAAACGGTGAAGTTGTTTTTATAACAAAGCAAAACGGGAAACTCTATGGAATAAACGGGATATGTTCACATCTAAAATGCATACTGGGAAACGTTGCAGAAGATGGAAAGCATGTTGTCTGCCCATGCCATAACGCAAGCTTTGAACTTGATACCGGAAAAATGGTAAAACCACCTTTCATATCACCGGAACTACCCATGGAAAAATATGCTCTTAAGACCTATAACCTCAGGGAAGCTGCAGGATTCATAGAAATAGAAGAATAAAATTTATTTGCTTCTTTTTTTCTGCATAAATTTATCTATTCTCTCTTTTGTATCTTTTTCGGATTGCAGGATACCGAAAAGTGCAGCCTCGTAATCAAGTTTCAGTTCAATGTTACTGTCTGTACTGGTATTTACCGCATGCTTTGTTATGGATACGGCATGTTCCGGCATGTTATTTATTATTTCTGCTATTCTTCTAGCCTCTGCCTCAGGGTCATCAGAAAGGAGATCTACAAGCCCGAAATCGTATGCCTGTAATGCAGTAATCTTTTCCCCGGTAAGTATCATATACAGAGCTCTATTACGTCCTATAACAGAGGGAAGTATGACATTGCCGCCCGCACCCGCATTGATACCCAGGTTTATTTCTGGCTGGCCCAGGATTGCTTTTCTGGAACATATTCTGATATCCGTTGAAAGTGAAAGCTCAAGACCGCCTCCAAGCACGTATCCGTTGAGAAACGATATTACCGGTCTTGGATAATTTCTGAAAAATAGGGCAAGTTCATTGAGCTTTAGATGGAAATCATATGCATTACGTGCATCAATATATTGGAATTGCGCAATGTCTGCACCTGCGGAAAAATTATTTCTTCCACCAATTATGATTGATCTGCTGCTATCAACAACACTTTTCATTGCGTGAATGATCTCATCAACCATGTGTTCTGTTACTGTATTCAGGTGCCCTTCCCTGTTAAAATATATAATACGTGTATTACCATCCTCTACAAGATTTATATCTGTATATTCCATGTATATATATTCATAATCCAATTAAATACTTACTATTCCATCTGTTTAATCTTTACTTAACATTGCATAACAAGAGCTATCCTGAAAATAGTTAAATATGGTTTCAATATGTGTTTACATATGGATGAGTACAAGAATGTAAGGATATGTCCTCATTGTGGTTCGCTGAAGCTCAACTGGGTCGCCGGTGGAATTGCAGGACCTGTCTATAAATGTGACGATTGCAACTATGTGGGTGCCTTTGTTCTAGAAGTAAGATTAAAGGATATTGAAAAATTCCAGAAAGAATTGCGAGCAGGGAAAAATTAGGTCTGAAACATGATCTTACTGTTTGACGGGACATCAGACTCAAGAAAACTTGCAAGTGACCTTTCAGGTTACGGTTTTGACATTCTTGCAACTGCTACAACAGATGATGGAGTTTCAAAATTGAGGTCTGAAGGTATAAGGAGCATAATGGGAAAACTTGAATACGATTCAATTATAACATTATGCAGGAAAAATTCTATTAAAGTATTGATAGATGGGTCACACCCATATGCTAATTCACTCCATGAAACATGTATAAGGGTGGCCGAAGACATCGGGATTCCGCTTATCAGATATGAAAGGGATAACATTAAAATAAATAATATAAGAATATTCTACGCGAATAACTATCATGAAGCAGGGGAAATGGCAATGCGTGGACATAATATATTTATTACCACAGGAATAAAGTATATATGGTGTTTAAAAAACATTATTGATGAACGTAATGTATATGTGCGCATAATCCCCGATCCTGAAAATATTGAATTTCTAATAAAAATGGGAATTAAAAAGGATCATATAATTGCAATGGAGGGGAATTTTGATGAGAATCTTAACAGGGCATTAATGGAATACTACAGGATAGATACACTGATTACCAAGGATAGTGGCTTCAATGCAGAGCCAAAGGTCAAAGCGGCCCTCTCACTGGACATCAATGTCATAATAATATCCAGGAAAAATTTCCCTTGGAAATTAAAGGCAGGGAACCCCATGGAAATAAAAAAGATTTTAAATGATATGGGGATAAAATAATTATGGATGGCACCATGAATCCTTCAGAGATTTATTCCAGAAGTTTTGCGTATATCAGGAGTGAAATGGGGCTGGACAGATCATTAAAATCTGATATTATAGTAAGGACTGTGCATGCAACTGCGGATTTTGATATTGGAAAATCACTTGTTTTTTCACGGCATTTTGAGGATTCTCTCCAGTACATTAGAGATGGTAAGATGGTAATAACGGATATCAACATGGTATATGCCGGAATTCCAGGACATTCAAAGAGAAAATGTTTCATTAATGATCTGGATGTAATAGAAGAGGCAAAAAATAGTGGACTCTCAAGGTCATATATCTCAATAAAAAAGGCATGCAGGGAATATCCTGATGCCGTATATATAATAGGGGACGCACCCACGGCCCTTCTATCTTTACTAGAATCTGTGGATAGGGAATCATGCTATCCAGAATTGATCATAGGGGTTCCCGTTGGTTTTGTATCTGCACTGGAGTCTAAATCTAAACTCCTTGCGTTCAAGGGGAATTTTATAACAAATCTGAGCAGAAAGGGTGGATCCGCAGTTGCTGCTGCCATATTCAATGCCATGGAAGCGTATATACATGTATATTGAAAATCCGGACAGAACAAATTTAAGATACGGATATACAACCGGTGCATGTGCTACAGCGGCAACCAAAGCAGCCCTTTTAATGCTTGTAACAGGAAAAATAGTAAAGAATGTGGAAATCAATCTCCCTGTAAAAAAAACAGCAAGTTTTATAATAGAAAATCAGAGGATAGAGAAAGACTTCTGCATTGCATCTGTTAAAAAGGACGGGGGTGATGACCCAGATGTTACAACCGGACTTGATATATATTCAAGAGTAGAACTTAAAAAAGAACCTGGCATAATAGTAGCTGGAGGAGAGGGGATCGGCACTGTTACAAAACAGGGTTTGCCAGTACAGCCCGGGAATCCTGCAATAAATCCCGTTCCATTAAAGATGATCCGCAGTGCTGTGGGAGAAATTATCGAAGCTTATGGCATCCCTGGAGGGGTAAAGGTTACTGTATCTGCCCCGGGAGGACGTGAGGTTGCAAAAAATACCTGCAATCCGAAGCTTGGCATAATAGGTGGTATATCGATACTTGGAACCAGGGGAATAGTGATACCATTTTCTGATTCCTCATGGAAGGCCTCAATAGTTCTGGGGATACGAGTCGCATCTAGAATGGGCATGGACGTACTAATATTCAGCACAGGTGGAAGGAGTGATTCTGCAGTTAAAAAATTATTCCCCGATCTGCATGATGAGCAGTTTATTGAGATCGGTGATTTCCTGGGCTTCTCGTTAAAACGTGCCGTGGATGCGGGAATAAAAAAGGTTATTGTTGCCGGTATGCCTGGAAAGATGTCAAAACTGGCGAACAACAATATGGAGCTCCATTCATCCAAGAGTAGCGTAAATTTCAATTTTCTTGCTTCAGTGGCATCCTCTTGCGGCTATGATAGTAGTACTGTGGATAAAATCAGAAATTCAAATACAGTACTTGAAGTAATGGGAATCATTGGGTATGGCGATAAATTCATAGAGGAAATTAAAAAGAAATGTGTTGAAAACATGAATAATTATATCGGTGGTAAGATCATTATTTCAGTTGAAATTATAAAAAATACATATTGATGTTTTAATAGGCAGGAACAAATAAGTTCAAACTCAGTCATCATTGCTATGTCTGTTCTTTTTAAGGTCGGTTCTACTCAATCATACAGCATATCTAATGAATATAAATGCATGCGGCTCTATTCTGCCCATTCAAGGTTGCATATTTGATCAAGCAACCTGTCGTTACAAATCTATCATAACACTGATAATCACCTATGAATTATTTTTTACCATTGCACATCAATGAAGATTCATTTCTATATCTAAGCCTTATCATTGAAATTATTCCCAGTAATGGTCCAATTGATAGAAACGAAAAAGCCCAGTGCCAACCTACAGTATTTCTCAATATATCTATAGCATAAATTGACCCAACGGTTATTAAAAAGCCCAGTGCCATCTGAAATGTTAATGCGCTTCCTCTTATTTTATTACTGCTTAATTCTGTAACTGCTGTTGAAAATTGTGCTGAATCTGCTATTACGGTTATTCCCCATATAATTCCCACAATTATTGTAATAAATGGTGCAGACCTGTAGGTTAAACCTATTAATACTGCAGAAGTTCCACTTATGCCCAGATAGATTGATGTTGATAATGTCCTTCCGATTCTATCTGATATTAGGCCGCCCAGTATAGACCCGACAACTCCGGAGAGCCCAATGATTGAAAATGAAACAATACCAACCATAAATAATAACTTACTCCCTGTATAATAAAAGGCAAAGCTGGAAAATATAAACACGGGAATCCATGTCCACATGGCATAAAGTTCCCACATATGCCCGAAATAGCCATAATTTGCAAGCATTACAGGTTTATTTCTGATTATCAGTTTAATTGTATCCCATTTAAATTTAGGCGCATTCATATATTTTTTATTATCACGCAAGATCAAGAAAACCATAGCCCCGCCTAAAAGCGATAACATTGAGGAAAATTCCAGAAGCGCTTCCCATTCTCGGATAAATGGCAAATCCAGTATTATGTGTGGCAATGCAGATCCCAGTGTAAGCCCTGCAATAACAATACCAAGAGCTAAACCCCGTCTTGATGGAAACCAGCTTGATACAATCAAAACAGCAACAGGATAAATACCTGCCATCATAATACCGGTTAACAACATCAAAATCATTTCAATAAAAAAATAATGATATAGAAATACAAACATTACCGTGAATAACGCGCTCATGAGGGCTGAAAATGCAAACAATTTTCTCGGATTCATTTTATCTGCAAGTCCAAGGGAAGCACTTATCAGAGCACCTGCCACAAAACCAAACTGTACCATCAGGGTTACAATAAGCGTACCTATTCCGGAAATACCCCAGATAGTAGCAAGTTCAGGTGCTACGGCAGATGCACTGAACCATAAGCTCATCACCATTAATTCCGAAATACTCATTATAATAAGAGCAATCCATTTATAATCTTTTACAATCATGACCCATCCTCACAAAATTATTTGAACTATCCCTATTATTATAAAAACTATCCCCAGAATTTTATATGTGGTTAGGGGATTTAAATTATTTCCTATCCGGGAAAAGATAAATCCTGATATTATGGATACTATGCCTATAATAATAGCGGCCAGAATTACTATATGCCCGATAATAAGGTATCCTATAGTGCCCGAGAAAGCTGAGATTATCATTGCAAACGTTGCCGTTCCGACTGCAGTTTTTATATCCAGTTTAAGTATTAAAATTGCTATGATAAGAAACATTATTCCTCCACTGGCTCCAAGTATTCCGGTTGCTAGCCCTATAGGTATTGAAATTAAAACTACTCCATATGCATTGATGTTTAGATTTTTTATATTTTTCCCGCTTTCATTTTGAGACAGATTTTTCTTCCTGATTAACGAATAAATGCCCATGGCAATTATAAAAACGGCAAATCCTATTTTTATATATACAGGCGGAATGAGGAAAGCTACCCTGACACCAATCTGTGAACCGATTATTGCACCTATAATCATAGGTATTCCTTTTTTGATGTTTACCCTGCCCCTCCTGAAATATACGTAGGCAACAATGAGCGAGGTAATAACATCTATCAATAGGCTTGTGCCTATGGCATCCTGTGGTAATTCAGAGTTTATAATTATTAGGGCAGGAACAACTGCAACAACACCGCTTGAACCGAGGACGCCTGTTAGTGCCCCAACTATTATTCCCAATACAACAAATTCCAGGAAAAATAAATACATAATTATACATGCAATTATGATATTTAAATAATCTTATCTAAGACTATCTATTATAGCAAATCTTAAACAAGATTATTATCAAACTAAAAGAATTATTTATAACATATAAATTGTTAAAATATATCAGTAAAAATACCTATCCGACCTAATTTTTTCTATAAGTTTCAATACCTTGGCAAGATAGTTCGCACTGATAAATAATTCAAAACCATCCCTTGATATCATAAGCTGTGAAACATTAATGTAATTAAATGATAATGTCTCCAGAAATGTCTGTATTGAATCTTCATTTATTTTATTTCTATCAATGGTAATATTAATTTCCAGAAAATCCCCATATAATTTTCCCGGATATGATTTTATGGTATTTTCTGGTGTTTCACTGGAGATCATAACCCACATAGTCTTGTTACCTGGTATTATACGAATTGCCCGGGAATATGGAAAATACGCCATCATTGTTTGAACATTATAATCGCAGGAAAGCAGTGAAAGCCCGGTAATAATATTAATTTTCATATCAGAAAATGGATTGTTTTCACTTTTCAATTTTGTCATGTTATAATTTTTCCTTAAAATTGTTGATATTGTATTAATTTTCGGATTATACTTATATTTCTTTTTTATTTCATCCTGAATTATCCGCGATAAAGAATTATAATTAACAACCCCTGTATTTATCATCCATTTAAAAGTATTGTTTTCATTCAAAATATTAATTACATCGTTCTTAATATCACCTCTTTTTATTACCTTTAATTCTTTCTCGGATTTCTCCATATATGTATATATTGAAAATAGATATAATAATATTTGTTGAATATAATACACAAAGTTTACCGTACACTCATTGAGAGGTTACCGTTTATTGATATGTCCATATTTAAAGAAAATCTATTTTTTAACATGAAAGCGGGAAGCTCCATGCATTAGCTTGGGGAGGAAGTCACTACCCATAATTTATCCTCATAGTTATGAGATTCATCATATCAAAGTAAAATTATCTACTATATTAACCAGTGACATCCTCACATAACACATGGAGCCTTTAACCTGCAAGGTCAAATGCATATATCCCGAATTTATAGATAACTACAATGAATTTACTCTTCTTTTTGTATCCCAAAGTTCTGAAATATATCCGGAATTATACAGGATTATTATAAGCAATTACACATCATTTGTACCATTATAAATTATAATTCTCTATATTATGGATAAAAATATTAACTGAAAATTTTCTAATAAACTTTATTATAAAAATAAAAAGATTGTTATTTTAATACTCGCCTTCTACATCTATTTCCTTAGTGGGATCAAGCAGTGCCTCTGCAGATGTTAATGGCTCTTTAGGTGCGCTGTTTAAACCGATAAAGAAGAACATTGCCGCGTATATTCCAAGAACAACATAATCTAATGGATAGGCTAATAGGTTTATTCCGCCGGTAGGTGTCCCACCAAGGTATGATAGGAGTATCATTCCGGCAATGTAAACAGGTATCCATATAGAATTTTTCAGGTTCAGTCCCATGAAGTGCTTCCTGCTGGCCTGGTAAATAAAAATTACAGAACCTGCAAGTACTGCACCCAGTGCATATAATGTTGTTGGGTATGTAGACCAGTAAATGAGGTATGTTGCTACCTCGAATGCCACAAAGCTCCATAACATCGGGTATGGGATTTTGAATGGTCTTTCTACATTTGGATACAGCCTTCTAAGTACCGGAAGGGATATGGAAGCAACGGCAAAATTTGCCACAGCTGCAACCACAACAAAATCAACCAGCGCGTACCATGATGGCAAAGGTAGCAAAAATAGAATTGCAAGTACAAGTGCGAGTATTAATGCTAGATAAGGTGCTCCGTGTTTAGTGGTTTTTTTGAATGCGCCAGGAAGGGCGTCCTCCTCGGAATATCCGAATATAATTCTGCTGGCTCCTGTTAAATAAACTCCTAGCGTTCCCCCAGGGGAAAATATAGCGAATAAGAAAAATATTATTACCATTCCGGCGAGGATGTCTGCCTCTAATATTGTCATACCTGGGACTATGTTTGCACGGATTATGGAAGATAGCGGAGATCCAAGAGCTCCGACAAAGTTCCAGTCACCTGTTTGTATTCCGAATCCTGCCCAGCTAACTGTGCCAACTATAACAACAGCCATCCCTATGTACATCAATGATTGAACAAGCAAAACTGTACCTATGATCTTTGGCATGGTTTTACCAGGGTTTTTAACCTCTCCAGCCATATCGGCAACCTGCCTGTATCCCCCGAAGGAAAACAGTATTCCGGATGCAGGTATTGCTATGAAAAGTCCACCAACTGATGGAAGAAATCCTGAAAATCCTCCAGCACTGCTTGCTCCAGCAAGGCCAGACGTGAAATTGCCCCAGTGCCATATAAACATGGGTAGTATGACTATAAATCCAACCACTACAGCTATTTTTACCCATGTTAAAAATTTGTTGAATTTTCCAAACCTAGCAATTCCAACCATGTTAAGTGCAAAGAATCCCAGTAAAAGAACAATAGCCAGCATTATACCATCGATAGTAAGAACGCCGGTTGCCGAATTATAAAGGAACGGAAAATACAGTGATGCATATGTTGATACTGCAACTGCCTCGATGGCAGGTATTGTGGCAGCCCATATGAGCAACCCCCAACCAGACATGAAACCACCGTATGAACCGTATGAATAGTATGCAACCCTTGCACTGATTCCTGATCTCGGAAACATTGCAGAGTATTCCGCGAATGGGAGCGTAACCAGTACAATAAATATGGCAGCAAGAATCCATGATATAATTACAGCTGGCCCGGCATATGATGTGCCTCCGGCTGCTGCGAACAGTATACCTGATCCTACTGCTCCACCGACTCCGAACATTATTGCTTCATGCGTTGTCATTCCTCTTCTCATTCCAGTTTTGGTCATCTTTCCCAAAACTTTATTATCTACATCTTGCATAAATTATGATTAGGGAAGCATATATAATATTTATCCTCAAAAATGTGAATTTCAACATTATTTTGTATATTAGCAGGTATAACAATGTATATTAATAAGACTAATTTAAATATTTGTATTGAAAAATGAGAGATAATTTCAAATTTTTATATCAATCTATAGTATTCAAAATAAAAATTTCTTATGATGACATGGAACAATGG
>JAKAAT010000004.1 GCA_021802205.1 Thermoplasmata archaeon | reverse complement strand
CACGGTAAAGGGAGGAGTAAAAACACTGATGCCGAGCAATGTAATCCCATCAATAGTGGATCTTACAGACTATGAAGGCACAATATTCTCCGGATCTGTACCATTTATAACAGAAATCATAAACACACCGCTGGTATGGATTGATCAGACCGCACTGAAAAACGCAGGCATAAACGCAGAGCCAAGCAATTTCACTGCACTGCTCAACGATGCAAAAATACTGGATACAAAGTACGGAAGAGGCATGATCAATTTCCAGGGACATGGAGGAGCCAGTACTGCAACGGAGCTTTACCAGTTCTTCGTACAGTTCGGAGGCAACCCGGTTACATTCAACTCTACCAACGATGTCAGCGCAATGTATTACATATACAACCTGAGCAAGTATTTCAGCCCTGAGTACAAAACTTCATACTGGGCAACATACAAGGGATTAGCCGCAGATAAATACACAATGATGGATTACCAGTGGCCCGGTTCAGTGGATACCAGCACCGTAGGTATGAATGTAACAGGCTTAACCGGAAACAACTCAGTGCTTAACGTATCATTAAAGGCCATAAGCGAAGGGGTATTCATAAGAGACCCTGTACCATGGATAGGGGAATGGCAGACATTAATGGATTCAGCATGGAGCACTGTTATAACCAGCGGGCATGCGCAGACTTACAGTTCCATATCCACTGCACTTGCAAATGCCAACTCAGCCATGTACTCATATCTGCTGAGCAATTACAACTATACAGTTGCACAGGACTATGAAAATGGTATGTATAAACCCATAATCGTCTAATAATTTTTTTATATCTCTATTAATTTTATATTTATTTTTCAATAATTACTTATACAATGTTGATGATTTTCTTTCCGATTTTTCCTGTAACCGGTTATCATTGAGAGACCAGTGAATTAAACAGAATAATAAATTCACGGAATATCACTTTCATATAAGGAAGTGTAATAGTATTTGATCCTAATTAATCTATAATTTTAAACAATGCCGTTAACTAAGGCAATAAGAATCTGGGTACTTTGCATATCAACAGAATTAAGATATTCATGAAATAGACCTAAAGGAATTTATTTGCTCTCATAAACATTGACCAGTATTTTCAGGAACCCTCAGCCATAGCAGTTAAATTAAGCATATTAGCCCAGTGAATGGCGGTATTCCTATTGGATATTGTCCGATCTTTCAATATTTCTTTCATAGTGACGAGCTTTATCACAAAAGGATTTCATTATCAAAGAAAATATAAGTACATGTTATGTGTTAACATACTGGTAAGTATACATGAATGAAAAAGAAATGAAAGTAGGTCGCAACGGGCAGGTTGTGATACCGCTTGCCTTAAGAAAAGCGCTAAAAATCACACCCGGTTCAAGGGTAATTTTCAGATTAGATGGTGATAGAATAATACTGGAAAAATTAAAAACGAATTCGGTAAAAATATTTAGAGATATTTCTAAAAACGGAATGAGTATAAATAAAATAACATATAACGAATATAAAAATGAAATTTTTAAAAGGAATACATTATGATATATCATGATTCAAGCATCTTCATTTTTTTACACTGAATGATAAGGAATTGTATAACACTCCTAGACCAATTTCTGAAGAGGTGAAAAACAGATATAAATGGAAGCATCAACGGGCTCATGAATATTTGATGAAATTGTAAGGATAAACGACATCCTTCTAATATCAATATATGTGGCTTCTAGCTTTTAATGTTAAAAAATACGTTGTTATATATCTATTAATTCATCACAAGTGTTTCGATTTATCCAAGTTCTTCCAGAAAGCAAATTATTCCTTTCCTTATTTTATATCCCAATTCTGTAAGTTCATAGCTTAGAACTTTATTATGGCATTTCTTGATCATTCCTGCTTGAATAAGTTCCCTGATCCTCTTTGCAATAATTGTCCTGCTGGAGCCTGGAATGGATTTAACAATATCATTGAAATTCTTTCTTGTATTGTTATTTCCTATCACTCCAAGAATGAACATTGTGTATCTTTTTCCCATCAGCCTGAAGATAGGCAGTGATGGGTCTATGCAGATTGTTTTTCCATTCTCGTGGAGCATGCACGCATTAGCAATGTTTTGATCCATACAATATATAATGCGAATTCATATATATTCTTGACAGTTACAAAACAATCCAAACATAAAAGGAGTGAATATATCATATGAATAAATTTCCTGAACCTATTATTGTCATATATTCAATAAATTGCAATCAATTGAGATATTTTCAGAAGTCACCCATAGCATTATTTTTAAAATAACCATAAATATTATATTTTTGATTATTTAGACTTAAAAACAATCAAAGCAGAGAAATATATGGATATTTGCATAGAATTAAACCGGAATCATTAGGGTGAAGAAAGACTGGAAAAGGCATCAAAGGATACCTAAATTTTTAAGAATTCAAATAATTTTTTTTCTTCCCTGAAATTCTCAAGAACAAGATCTGCTCCTGACAGATCCGATGATTTATACACGCCTGTGGCAACTCCTATGGCATTTACCGATGCATCTCTTGCAGCCCTTATATCCAGCGGCGTATCACCTATAAGGTAGATATTTTCCCTCTCAATGGATTTCCCGAATCTCTGGATGGCATGGTTTACAAGCTCAGAACGTACCCTGCTGTCATCACCATAGCCGCCGGCGACGAAGTAAGATGATATGCCTGATTTTTCCAGCCTGAGCGATGCTATTGCCTGGAGGTTCCCAGTTAGAATTCCGAGGCTGTATTCGCTGTTATGGAGTTTATCCAGAACTGCACTGACATTGTCCAGTAGTTTATAATCATCCGGCTTGAGATTCGCAGAAACGTATTCAACCATTGCTGAAAATGCCTTCTTCATGCTGTTCCTGATCTGGTCATCCTCAACATTCTCCTTTTTAAGCAATCCGTAGAGTATTCCCGTATCAGTCATTCCGTGCCTCGGGAATGATTCTATCTCTGTCTGAACGCCGTATATGGACTGGCATATATAGTTAAAGGATGCAGTATGTGTGGGAGATTCCTCCATCAATGTCCCGTCAATATCAAATAATAATAATTTAACCATAAAAGTAAATCTTTGTGTTCAATATTATCTTTCCTATATGAAAATATGGAATAAAAAATAATGATTCATTTATAATTGTAAAAGCCCTTTCCGGTCTTCCTTCCAAGGTATCCGGCTATAATCATGTTCTTGAGCCTCTCAGGCGGTATGTACGCATCACCGTATGCTTTATTGAATGATTTCAGTACATCATAGACTATGTCAAGACCCACATAATCACCGAGCTCGAATGGGCCCATGGGGAATCCTGCACCCTTCTTCATGGCTATATCCACGGATTTCTCATCGGCAATGCCCTCCTCCACTATTTTTATTGCCTCGTTGATTACCTCTATGAGTATCCTGTTGACTATGAATCCTGACCTCTCCTTTGCCTTCACCGGAACCATGGTCTCCCTGTGGTTCCTCAATCCTGAGATAAGTTCATATGCAGAATCCACTGTTCTCTCAGATGTCTGTATTGCAGGCACTATTTCCACTAATGGCATGGTATATGGCGGATTGAAGAAGTGTATTATCAGTGCATTCTCCGGATACTTATAGTTTGAAGCCATCTCCGTTATGCTCAGTGATGATGTATTTGATGCAACTATTGTATTCTCTCCGATTGATTCCGACAGGTCCCTGAAAAGATTGTTCTTGATCTCCTGCTTTTCGAAGACTGCCTCTATTATGAGTCCGCATTGTGATAGATCATTATATGATTCCACCGGATGTATTCTGGATATGATCTTATCAATGTCGATCTTCCTTGCAAGGTTCTTCTCAAGGGTATTCCTCTGCTGTTCATTCAATTCTATGCCGTTCTTCTCTATTCTCTTTATCTCCTTTTCAGGAAGGGAATTCACATAGCCCTGGAAATCATCTAGAACCTTTCTTGCATGGCTTATTCCCTTATTCACATAATCAGCATTCTGATCCTTGAGGTAAACACTGTATCCGTTGTATGCAAAAACCTCTGCTATGGATGATCCCATTGCACCTGCACCTATTATGCCTATTTTTTCTATCAAAATAACACCTGCATTTAATTTTCAGAGAATATATAAAATTTTGGAGTAAAACCTTTAGTTTTTCTTCTTCATGGTGAATTTGTTAAGTTCATTATAGCCATTGTCTGTATAGAATACTCTTCCGCAGTTTGGGCATACGTATGCCTCGAAATTGCCTATTGCTACTCCATCCCTTTCAAATGGTGCCATCTTCAATTCCATATTTAAGTTGCAGTGAGGGCACACTGTTATATTGTTTATTGTCATAGTTGTTGATATTATGAGAATATATTAAGTATTTGTGAACATCATGATATAGTTCGTTTAGTGACGCAAAATTTTGTAAACAATATCTATTCATTCAGAAGGCTCTATAACAATGCCTTTATAGTCATTGAATCTCACTCCTATATAAATTATAATAGATAAGACGATAATAAATTTTAACAATTATCAGTCCACATTTTTATTTGCTAATATATATCCCATTATGTTATTCGATTCATTTACTTTTACATGGAATCCATGTTTATTAAATATTTCCGGTATATCCTGTAATCCATGATGATATTCAAGGTATATTTTTGTTATTTTAGAAAAATATTTTTCTGGTATATTTTCTAAAACTTTATATTCACATCCTTCACAGTCCATCTTTAAAAGGTCTATATTTTCATTATTAAACATATCTATTACTTCTCCAAGTCTTACTGCTTCAATATTTTCCTTTATTTTCGTATCGTTTATTTGTACCATATTACTTTCATATATTGAATTGGCATTAGGGTTGGAAGTATACACCGTCATCTCTATCGTACCTGATTGATGGCTTACTGCCTTATTCAACGGTAAAATAATATTATCAATACGTGATTCGGTTATATTTTTCAATGCTAGATCGAAACTTCGTTTGTCCGGTTCAACACCTACAACTCGTTTCGCCCCATTTTTTGCAAAAAAAATCGAAGAATCACCATTACTCATTCCAACATCTATTATATTTTTTCCATTAAAATTACTTCCATATACTTTTGTAACATAGATCTCAACCAAATGACCAAAATCATATCCTGCCATTGTTCTACAAAATATGATTTCACCGTTAGGTCCTCTTAACTTAATATATGGGATGATATTATCTAATATCTTCCAATTATTATCTAGCAACATTGCTAGCATAGACATCTTGCCCAAAGATAAAGAAACCGAAATACCACTGGCTTTTTCCTTTACTTTCATATTTTTCTTTTTATCCAAAATATAGTTCTTAATTATTGATAAATAACTTATTTCAAAATGTCTTTTTACAGATTTTATTAAATTAAACTTATAAATAGTGCTCATTGTATTACTTCCGTTACTCATAGAGCTTAACTCTTTATTATATTTATTTTTTTGCTTTTAATTAGTCAGTTGCATAATTCATTTTCCCATAAATTCCAATTCAATGTTAATCCTCTGTATAGTTCAATACAGGGAATTGATTGGTTTTTCATGATTTCTAATTTCTATAATGAATCTGATAAATTTATCCTTTTCTAAAAAAAAATGTTTTCCGGGGATTCCATTTCCAGTTAAACCCTGAACCACAGGGCAAACTTGTAACAGTTGTGTCAGGAAAAATCATAGATTATGCCGTGGATTTAAGGAAAAATTCCGAGTCCTATAAAAAAAATGTGCACTACGAATTAATCAATGGAAAGATGCTTTTTATTCCTGAAGGTTTTGCTCATGGCTTTTTAGCACTTGAGGATTCCTATGTATTATATTTAGCAACAAATAAATTCAATAGTAATCTTGATTCAGGAATCAGATACGACGATAAGGAATTAAATATAAAATTGCCTGACAATATAATAATTTCTGATAAGGATAAAAACTTAAAATCTTTAGGTGAACTGAATTTGGATTTTTAATTCCATTTCAGTTTCCATGGCTCCTCTGATAATATATTATTATTCCTCTCAATTAATTTGTTCCACCATTCTTTATTGTTAATGTACCATTCCACTGTTGATTTCAATGCATCGTCAAAAGTGTATTGTGGTTTCCATCCCAATTTCCTTAATTTTTCGGAGTTTATAGAATACCTTATATCATGACCGGGTCTGTCGGAAACAAATTTGATTCTTCCGTTTTTATTCATTATACCAAATATTTTATTCACAATCTCTATATTTGATAACTCATGATTTCTAATTATAGGATATCATATTTAATAGATTGGAGCAAAATATTTATTTACAATTCCTTCGTAGGTTTCGAACTATTGTAGAATATATATTTCTAATTGTAGTTTCAATTTTCAATTATATTTATTTAAGAATTGTATCATATCCAAGGATATCTTAAAAATGTATTTCATGAATTTTTCATAGAATTAGTAATAATAAAATATCTATTTAACATTACTCATACTCTACAAAATCTTGATATTATGATCAAAATAAATAGCATATATCATCTAATATACAAATCTGGAATATGTTTATAATAAAGAGGTAGGTAATTCAAGAATTTTTAAAGGATTCTTGGAAACTCAAAAGGAATTTAATCGCTGTTAAACATGAAGTTAGATATTGTGGGAATATATTAAGTATTTGTCAGCTGATGTGGTTTCTATTGAACTATTTTCATATCATTAAAATCAATTATTTTTTGGACGCTATACTTTCGATTATATATAATATACCTACCTATTTTTCTGAACTTTTCTATAAATCCTGTGCTGGATATAGCTTCGATACCTTCTGCTGGAAAGTCTCAAAAGTACATATATAAAGGCATATTTCGCTTTGATTGCAAATCCATGTTTATTATTAATCGAGTGTGGGACACTATTCCTCGTCCCTTGTTATTATTAGGTAAACTCTCCTGCCAAGGAACTCCTTGGGACAATCCACCTTAGCACCTGATCCGAACCTTGTAACCTTCCTCTCTATTACACCATAGATTCCCTTTATGGTGAACTCTGTTGTCTCCTCAATCTTTACATTGTTCATAGTAATGTATATATACATCGTATATATATCTATCTAATGGGAAAGGTTACCGGTGATGACATACATTATAAACTGGAGGAAATAAATGATATTCTTGGAAAACAGTATGCACTGGAACATCCATTAAAGGAAAGAAACTGGAAAAACTATGAGAAAGAATTCCCAGAGAGGATAAAAACGGCAATGAGGGAACTTGATCCACTGGTGAAAGAAGCAGTATCTGCAATACATACAGCACCAAAACCAGGGCATCCACATTCACTATCACTGGAACAGAGGGTAAAGCTATTATTGATCAAGCAGCTTGTGGGCAAATCCAACAGGATGTTTTCCAGCATGCCTGTAATATTCTCCATGATATCTGGGATAGATATATCGTACAAAACCATTGAGAGATTGTATTCTGATGATGAAGTTATCCTTGCAATATATAATATACATATACTGATATTGAGGAAAAAGTGTGTAAACAATTCAAATGCAACAGGTGATGGCACAGGCTATGGTCTTACAGTTAAGAAGAACTATGAATCATACGCACAGAGATTGAAGGATTTGGCAAAGGAGAGTCCTGAAAACAGGGAAAATAAGGGTAAAACAAAGGGGCATAAGAAGAGGCTGTTTGCATACTCATTCAATATAATGGACCTTGAAACAAGATTATACATAGCCATGGGAGCATCAATGAAATCTGAGAGGCAGGCATATGACAGGGCAATCAAAATGCTTGAAGATATCAATGTGGAAATGGATTCAATCAGGCTGGACAGGTACTATTCATTCCCATCATACATGGATAACCTGGGAAATACCAAAGTATTTGTAATTCCAAAGAAGAATTCAACACTTAATGGTTCCAGGAAATGGAAGGATGCCATGAGGGAGTTTGTTGAAAATACCATGCATTACATGGAAGAATACCACCAGAGAAGCAATTCAGAATCGGGATTTGCAGCTGACAAGAAGATGCTTGGATGGAATGTGGCACAGAGGAGAAATGACAGAATATACAGTGCACTGTTCCGCACAGGCACATGGCATAATTTATTCAATATGGGTAGATTGTAGAATAGTGTCCCACACTCAATAATTAGATTAGATTTATCTAATAAATACATATTACCAGTTATGCCATTTAATTTCATTAAAACTGAAATACCGGAGGTAATTTATATAGAGCCAAAAATATTCAATGATGAAAGGGGATATTTTCTGGAAAAATACAAAAAAAGTGATTTTTACAACAACGGAATCAAATATGATTTCATTCAGGACAATTTATCATTTTCCAGAAAAAATGTCCTTAGGGGATTGCACTTCCAGAACAAACCATATGGACAGGGCAAGCTTGTCAGCGTTATTTCCGGAAGAATCCTTGACGTTGCAGTCAACATAGATTGCAATTCATTATATTATAAAAAATATGTAATGAGGGAATTATCATCGGCTAAAAACAACATGCTGTTTATACCACCAAATTATGCCCATGGCTTTTATGCACTTGAAGATTCTTTAGTTTATTACAAAACAACAAATGAATACAATAAGGATTCTGATTCAGGCATAATATGGAATGATCCAGAAATAAACATTAAATGGCCTGCCAATGAGCCTGAATTATCTGATAAGGATAAACACTGGAAAAAGCTCATTGATACAAAAATATTTTAAATCTTTATATGCCATGGTTCATCATCGCTAAAATATCTATCATTAATCAGTGGCTCCCACCACCATCTATTATTTTTATACCATTCAACGGTGTTTTTTATGCCATCTTCCATTGGTGTAATATTGTAATTCAATTTTGTGTTGTACATATTATAAACACGGTCATGGCCAGGCCTGTCATGGACATACTTGATTTTAACATCAATGTATTTTCCTATCATTTCCAATATTTCCATATTGGTTTTCATATTATTTCCGGCTATGTTATATACCTCGCCCTTTTTGCCGTTTATCATTAAATCCTTAATTACATTAACAAGATCATCAACGTAAATCCAGTTCCTTACCTGATTGCCAGTCCCATAGACAGGAACCTCCATTTTTAATATTGACCTTATAATCGCCTTTGGTATCAGCTTTTCAGGATACTGCCTTACACCATATGCATTGGAGGGCCTTATAATTAATGTATTTACATCGTATGTCCTTATGTAGCTTTTTATAAACAAATCAGCTGACGCCTTTGATGATGAATACGGTGATGATGGATCAAGGCATGCATTTTCATCTGCCATGTCCTCGCCGTAGACCTCGTCTGTTGATATATGTACGTATTTAAAATCGTATTTTCTCTGATTTTCAAGAATGTTTACAGGCCCGTTAATATTTGTATTTATAAAATTATATGGATTGTTTATTGATCTATCCACATGCGATTCTGCAGCAAAATTAACAACTATTTCAGGCCTGTATTTTTTTATTGATTCCTCCAATTCAGGGGATGAAACATCACCTTTTATGAAAATATGTTTTACATCATTTATATTTTCCATTCTGCCGGCATATGTTAATTTATCATATATCACCGGATTTTCTATCTTTCTAACAAATGATGAGCCTATAAAGCCTGCGCCTCCTATTACAAATATCATTTCATCACCATATGCTTTAGATTTTCATTTATATCATAAAAATTGAAATCTATCAATTTTTTTGCCCTATCTATATTTAATGATGAGTCAAACGGCCTTTTTGCCGTTAATTCAATATTATTTTCCTCTATGTTTTTATTCAAATTATATAATTCTGAAACTTTAATTGCCAGATCGTATCTTGATATTTTATTTCCTGCTATGTTTAATATTCCTGTTCTGTTCAATGGAATTATATATTTAATTGCCAGTGCCAGATTATATGCTGATATGGGCGAATAATATCCGGGAATTGCCGTTACCTTTTTGTTTTGAACCAAATTTTTGTAAACAAATACTGGAAATCCCTTATTAAGGAAAATTCCAGATGTCCTTATTATTAATGAGTTATCATATGAATTTGAATATACATCACCCAAAAGCTTTGTTAGGCCATAATAATTAACCGGATCAGGGGTATCGTTTTCACTGTAATTTCCTTTTATGCCATTGAAAACATAATCCGTTGAAATATTTATAAAATATGAATTTGTTAATTTTAACGGCCTTATTATGTGCTTTACTGCCTCGGCATTTACATTATATGCCTCCTCCTTATAGGTTTCACATCTATCAACATCTGTCAATGCCGCACAGTTTATTATGATATCCGGATTAATTTTTAATATTTTATCCTCTATTAAATAAAATTTGTTAAAATCCAGGTCAGCATGATTTATTTTAATTAACTCATATTCATCCTTTAACAAATTTATTAATTGCGAGCCAAGCTGGCCGAATGATCCAAATATCAATATTTTTTTCATTTTATCACTCCAGTGAGATGATTGATCCCTTCCCAATAACAAATTTTGAGTTTTTTGGTTTATTATCTGTTTTTTTAATTTTTGTATCCTCGCCTATTATTGATTCTATCAATTTTGTTTCTCTTATCATCGTATTATCAAAAATTATGCTGTTTGATATTTCTGAATCCTCTATAATGCAATTATCACCTATTGATGTATAAGGGCCTATGTATGAATTTTTTATGGTAACATTATTGCCTATATGGCTTGGACCATAGATTTGTGAATTAACAATTTCAGATGTTTCAGGTATGTTTACACGTCCATGAATGCATTTATTTATATTATTATATTCTGGGGTAAATTTGTCCAGAAGTTTTATATTTGCCTCCAATAGATCATCCGGAGTTCCATTATCCTTCCACCAGTCATTTATAATTGAAAAATTCACTGTTTTATTATCATCTATCAAATTCTGTAACGCCTCTGTTATTTCAAGCTCCCCCCTATTGGAAGGCCTTAATTTTTCTATGTAATTAAATATTTCAGGAGTAAATGCATAAACACCCACCAAGGCCAGATCAGAAATAAATTCTTTTGGTTTTTCTATCAATTTAATTATTTTATTGTTATCTATCAATGCCACGCCAAATCTGTTTGGATTGTCAACCCTTGCAAGTAAAATAGATGCATAACCATTAAAATTTAACATGTCTTCAATTCCATTTAAAACTATATTATCGCCCAAATATACTATAAAATCATCATTTTCTATAAAGTCCTTTGCCTTATATATGGCATCTGCAAGACCTTTTGGTTCTCCCTGGTATATATAAGTTATATTGACATTGAATTTTGAACCATTACCATAATAATTTATAACATCCATTGGTGAATTATCGCCCAATATTATTGCAATGTCTGTAATTCCATTATTTCTTAAATCCTCTATTCCGTACTGCGATATTGGTTTTCCGGCAATTTTAATTAGCTGCTTTGACCCGGTATATGTTAACGGTCTTAACCTAGTGCCCGAACCGCCATGCAAAATTAACGCCTTCATTTAATATGTGATATTTTTAGAGTTTAATAATTTTTCTTAATAGTTGTTTTAGTTATTGGTATATTAAAATTGTTTATCAAAAAATTACCATTAATATACCTATTTTTCAGCCTCAATAGTACCGTGATTTACAAGATCAAAATGTAAGTTCTTATGCTTGTATATTCTAATATTGTGGAATCCATAATAGTTTAATTTTTGAATCAATAGTGTTAAATGTTTATTTTTATAATGAATATAATAAATTAGGGAGCTTTATATACTTTATAAACTTATATATTTTCATTTTACCCCCTCTTATTTTTATATGCCATTGCAGGTGTGACAATATTATCACCATCTGACAGTGAATCATGCATTCTCTCATAATTGTAATGGTATACTACTTCCTCCCATGTTGTAAAATATGGCCTTAACCTCTTTATTGTATAATTTAATCTCTCCAGTTTGCCATTGGTTTCAGGATGGTTTATTCTTGCCAATATATGTTTAATATTATTATTATCTAAATATTGTTGAAATTTATTCCTATCACCCATAATTCCATTCTTACCATTTGAGAAGAATTGAGTACCATGGTCTGTTATTATCTCTTTAGGCTTACCATATAATTCTATTGCATGCATTAATGTATTGTTTATTATATTATCAATTGTTTCCTCTTTATATGTTCCTAAACCTACTATGAACATAGAAGCATCATCCTCTATAATTATTAATTTCTCATTTTTATTATACTCATATTACAATATTTATACACATATTAAATCAAGAGCTTTGGAAAATTAAGAACAATCATGGATTGAGAAGGGATGTTAAAATATACTTTTCTAGGATAATGCGATTTTTGGTGATGCAATAAGAATGGCAAGGCCTGAAAATATAATACTGGAAATGATGTTAAAGGTTTATTTTTATAATGAATATAATAAATTAGGTGGGGTTTATAAATAATAATATCGAATTATGTAATTTACTGGATTCAAAGTATAAAATTAAATACGGCAATGAAATTGCTATTAAATGCAAGAAACACCCTTAATTACTGTAATAATTGTAGCATATAAAAGAAAGGAATATATAATAGAAGCTATAAAATCTGCTTTAAATCAAACACTAAACAAAGAATATTATGAAATAATAGTAATAAAAAATTTTATTGATAAGAATATTGACACATTGATAGTGTAATATGTTTACTGTAAATTCAAATGGCCCTCTTCCATTATCCTTAATCAACCTCCATATTTATGTATTTCCTTAGCAGCCATTCCTCATTGATGTCCATTGCTATTGAAACAACAAGCCTTAGCAGTGAATCACTATCAGGAAATGCACCTATCTTCTTTGTCCTTCTCTTTAATTCACTATTGAATCTCTCTGTTACATTGTTTGTATGTAGCTTTCTTTGATGTTCCTCAGGGAATGATGTGTATGAATATAATGGGACATACCACACTGCTAAGGATCCTATCAATGCCATGGAGGATTCCAGTATAAGGAAGTTCAACGGAAAAGTGCCTGATAATATTACATTGAGAACAGACAATGGCTCCCAGTATATCTCTAAGGAGTTCAATAATTATTTGAAAACAATGGGAATTAACCATGAATACATAGAAAGGGAAACACCTGAGGAGGATGGAGATATTGAATCATTCCACAATTCAATACAGACTCTCCGCATGTCTGACTAAGACTCATAACTATAATTGCCAAATCATGTAGCAATGAGAAATAACAGCAATATCATGTCAGCCAATGTTAAAATAAGGGGAATTGATTGTAATTTATGAACAAAAACAAAACAATCGCCCAACTTAATAATGTTAAGACAGTTAAAAAGTTTTTCTCTTCCTCTCTTAAGGGCATATTCTCTGATAGGATTAAGCCACAGTCCAGGTACTCATCTGGAAGTATCATCAATGTAATTAGAAATGCAATATCCTCAAAGGAATATATTGAAACCTATGCCAGGAACCATGCTTACAATCATATTCCATCTGCTGATACAGTATTCAGGAGGATTAATAATATTGCATCAGAATCAGGGTCGCATAGACGCAGTGGTTCTGAGAATCTGAAGAGGCATACTGTTAATTATGGGATTGAATATATCAGCATGTTAATAGATGAAACTGTTACAATAGCCATAGCAAATAATGCATTCTCCAATCCTGTGAATGCTGCAATGGATGATCATGATGAGCCATACTATGGAATGGACAGCAGGTACCTTATCAATGCACCATTCCATAAGTTTCGTGGAACTGATAAAGCATACAGGTTTGCAACACTGGAATCTGTAAAGAATGGTGAGAGATTAACATTATCCATAATGAAGAAGGAACAGCTTGATGGAATTGACAATGCAAATGAGGTTGATTATCTTATCAGGCATGCAATGTCTCTGGGAATAAAAATAAATATTTTACTGATGGATCGTGGGTACTTAGATGCAGGTGTAATAAGAACAGTGGAATCACTCAATATGAAATACATAATACCGGCAAAGGATAATAAAAAGGTTTTAAAATATAAGAAAATGGAAATGAAGTATTATAATGGCATTCAATTCCTTGTAATCAATGATAGAATATCATCAGGGAAAGAATCAGTAGAAACCAACTTTGTGCATATAATATATTATCCTGACAGGAAGAGGCATGATTTCTCCTTTTATACCAGTATAAATGTAGATGAAGTTAATGCAAGGGATATAGCTGAAACCTACAGGGAGAGATGGGGTATAGAGAATGGCTACCTGGAAAAGAAGGATGTCAAGGGTAAAACCCATTCCCCTGACATGGGTGTAAGGTATTTCCTCTTCTTCCTTTCAGTGCTGCTGTACAATATGTGGATCCTTTTTAATCTTATTAGAAGAATGGCAAACTATGGATGGATCACACTCATGGACTTTATTATATCCATGGGCAGGAGGTGCAATATGGTTATGAATGACAATGGATGAGAAATAAGTAAAGAGAAGCAATAAATTAGGGGCACTCAATACATATGATTAGCTTCAGCTATGCAGTTGAAGTATGTTTCTCCTGATAATCCTGCGAAATATACAGATTATTGTCATTTATAGCACTACAGTAATGGCAATTCATGAGACAAATGAATAGAAGAAAAGGATGTTTTCATGTTAAAGGGCTATATTTCACCATCTGCTATTGACACATGCGGAGAGTCTGTCAATAAAGACAGATTATATCTGGATCAATGAAATCAATAATTTCAATGAAGGTAAGGAAATAATAGAGAATGCATTTTATGATTATAACAATATAAGGCCCCATTCTACATTAGATTACTATTCACCAATGCAGTTCTTAGACAAATGGAACAATGACAGCAGCTTCAGGGAAAAATACAGAGCATTCTTAAAGAATTTAAAGGATGGCTACAGAAGGAGAAAGCATAATTATTATAGGAGGTCGATGATAAATGTCTCATGAAATGGAAATATTTTTGTTTAAGAATCACTATCCAACATCAATTATAAAAGTATTTCCTGATCATTGCCATAATGAAGTTTAGGTTAAAATCATTATACAAGGAACTCAATTCGATATAACATACGCACAGATTTTGGCAAAACGTTTATAAACAGAAGAGTATAGCCTTACATAATGAATTCGATTATTATCAACAGGTATCCCCCTTTAACTTCTATCTATCACGATACCGTAGATCTTTATAATAGCATCCAAATACCAACACAAATTGTTAACTTAAAATTCCAGCGAAATGGCTGGGAAAAACCACACATGGGAGAGGATTTTGACCCCTTGACGAAGAACAGATACATAAATCACATGACTCTCAAATATAATTTCAGAAGTGTTATAAAATTCATAGAGAAGTATCCATATGATACGATAGTAACTTATTCAAATCAATTTTCAGGTACGCTGGATATTAAAAGGCGCCCAGAAGTCGTCTTCGTTCATGATTCACCCTTCTACTTGGAAAATGCCAAAACTTATGATAAACTCTATGTAAAGCTGTTGTACAAGAAACTCTCGACCAAAGAAAACATTGTTGTACAAACCTCCTGTCTCAGAGAGGATCTGAAGAGGTTTGGCTTTCATTACGAGCCGGAAGTTATTCATCTGTCCGTATCTCCTACGTTCCGTGTTCTGAACATGTCAAAAGAGGAGATACGCAAACAACTTGGCTTACCCATTGATAAGCTCCTAATACTCTCTGTTTCATCATCAGAACGAAGGAAAAACCTTGATATGGTTCAGAGGGCTATCCGCTCCTTTGGTGATCAGTACAGACTTGTAAGGGTTGGACCTCCATTGGCTGACAGTATAAATCTGCAAAATATAGACAACGAAAGGTTGAATATGGTTTACAATGCAAGCGACATCCTTCTTTTTCCCTCACTATATGAGGGATTTGGTCTTCCAATAGTAGAGGCTTTCTCTGCCGGTTTACCAGTGGTATCATCAGATATCCCAACTATAAAAGAAGTTGCAGGAAATTCAGCAGTTCTTGTAAATCCGAAGAGAATAGACAAGATAATCAATGGAATAAAATATGCAAAAGAGAATGCAGAATATCTGAGAGCAAAGGGCATTGAACGCTCTAAATTTTTTAACTTTGATGTCTTTAAAGGGAACATTCAAATGTACTTTAAGCGTTTCTTTTAGCCAAGACCCATTATTTGATGGTTAATATTCCTTCGAAACTCCGAAGCTTTGTTTCAGATGAACTGCTCAAATCGAATTATATTCCTTTTTATAACTCTTATCAATTAATCGAATGTAGGACACTATTCCTAGTCCATTGTAATTATTACATTAGTGGTTATGGATAGCAAATATCCAAATGTAATATACAATACTGAGAGAAAGCTAGGGCAGTTATTGAGATTCTATGATTATCCCTCTAAAATAAGGAATTCACTTAAATCTACAAATGAGATAGAGAGATTGAATGGTGAGATAATGTAAACACCGGTTAAAATTTCCCCGATTCTGCCGGAATAAAATTCCCCACCTATATTTATATTTTTCTCCATTTTATCACTCACTCCTTGATGCCTGGAAAGAATTCCTTTTCCTGTCCTTCAATCTGTAGGATTCACCCTTTATGTTGATAACCACAGAGTGGTGCAGTATACGGTCCAGTACTGCAGATGCCATTACATTGTCCCCCAGCACCTCACCCCATTCTGAAAATGATTTGTTGGATGTGTATATTGTTGTGGTATGTCCCATTAATAATTTGGACAGTTATGAAAAGGAATATATAAATATTGTAGAATATTATTACAGTATTAACAGGGGTGTGTTATAATGAGGAATATAAGAACAGGTGAGGAGAAATTCAATATTATAATGGAGTCGCTTAACAGCAATGAAACCATAGGGATTGCGTAGAAATAACATAGCAAAGATTAAGACCTTGTAGCCGATCTACATATATGAAAAAAAAGGTTGAATACAATTATCTCGTGAAGGTCATCAAGGGTGCGGATGAGGTACAGGCAAGAAGATTTGCTGCTGCAATGGCATTGGACATAGGGTGGGGTGGTGTTTCCAGGATTGCTGAACTCACAGGCATGTCACATTCAACCATTGAAAAGGGCACTCGGGAGATACAGGAAAAGGAAATAGTGGAAAAACCCGGGAAACTCCGGGCAGAGGGTGGAGGAAGAAAGAAGGTTGAATTGAAAGACCAGAAGATCATCGATGATCTGGAGACCATCATGGACGAAAACACTGCAGGCGATCCCATGAGTTTTCTCAGATGGTCATCCAAGTCCACCAGGAAGATTTCCGAGGAGCTGAAGAGTATGGGACATGATGTTGGACCAAACACGGTTGCAAGACTCCTGAAGGAGAAGGATTATTCACTGCAGGCAAACGTGAAGAGTTTTTCCGGAGACAGTAATCCAATCATCTCTGTCGACACAAAGAAGAAGGAACTGGTGGGGGAGTTCAAGAATGCCGGCAGTACATGGGTGAAGTCCGGAAAACCGAGAAAGGTAAATGCATACGATTTCCGATCCATGGCCATCGGAATAGCAATTCCTTACGGCATATACGATGTAACAGAAAATGAGGGGATGGTAAATGTGGGTACCGATCACGATACATCTGAATTTGCTGTAGAAAGCATAAGGCAGTGGTGGTCATTGATCGGAAGGCACCGCTATCCGGGTGCAAAGAAGCTCCTGATATGTGCGGATGGGGGCGGTTCCAACGGATCACGCAACAGGGGATGGAAGGTTCACCTGCAGGAACTTGTGAACCGGATTGGCATACCTGTAACGGTATGTCATTATCCCCCGGGAACAAGCAAGTGGAATAAGATAGAGCATCGCATGTTTTCCTTCATTAGCATGAACTGGAAGGGAAAGCCGCTTGTCAGTTATGAGACTGTCATACAACTCATAGGCTCCACTGAAACAAAAAAAGGCTTTAAAGTGGCTGTACGTGAGGATAACAATAAATATCCCACGGGAGTAAAATTCTCAGACGGGGATATGACAAAATTACATTTGAAACCACATTCATTGCATCCGAAATGGAACTATACATTACTGCCTGACAGTAGCACTCCAGACACCTGACTTGGATATGTTATTATTACGCAACCCCATAGCAGAGATATGCAGGAGATACAATATAGCACCATCACTGTTTTACAAATGGAAGGATGAATTCTTTGAAGGTGCAAAACAGAGATTGTCAGGAAATAAGCCTGATATATCACTGGAAAGGGAAGTTGATGACCTTAAAAAGCTGGTGGGAGACCAGGCAATGGCAATAGAAACATTTAAAAAAAACTTAAAAGGGAGGAGAAGGTAATGTCAGCAATGGAACTTTCCAGTAAAATGCCGTTAAAAAGAATATCATACATTACAGGAATGCCCCGGTCATTCATATACTATAATTTACTTACCAATTTTCAATATTAATACATTTCCTTTAAATTCTTCATCCAACATATTACCATTTACTCTATAATCCATGATAATTATTATCATTGAGAGGTTAATCACCAATCAATTGATGCAAAATAAAGAAAAAAAGATCGTGTACCATATTATGTGTATTTATAAAGGGTACCTCTTGTTGAACATCTCTTTAATCTCATCATGGCATTTATAGTATCCGTTCATCTTCCTGAATGCATGCTTGGAATTGAACTCTATTGATTTCAAATAGAATACCTTCATTGCAGAGTCCTCATCAGGGAATGATGATATTACTTTAACCCTCCTTCTTATCTCACCATTCAATCTCTCTATCTCATTTGTAGATTTAAGTGAATTCCTTATTTTAGAGGGATAATCATAGAATCTCAATAACTGACCGAGCTTTCTCTCAGTATTGTATATTACATTTGGATATTTGCCATTCCACTTATCCTTAAATTCATTGAATTTGGTTATAGCCTCCTGCTTATTGCTGCACCTGAACATTTTATTTGCATCCTCTATTATTTCTATATCCTTTTCCTTTACCTTTGATTTCAGTCCCCTGGAATAGTGTATGGTGCACAGCTGGAAGTCACTTCCGGGATATATCTTCATTATCTCCTCATCTAAATCTGTAATTCCATCCGCTATGAATAATAATGATTCCTTCAATCCCCTTCTGTATAAGTCTTCTAAAACATCCTTGTAGTTATTATGTGATTCCTTTATGGTTAAATAGAATCCCAATATCTCATACTCTCCTGATTCCTTAATACCTAATGCAAATATTACAGGCTCCTTGTCTACAGTTTCCCTCCTTAAGTAGAAGAACAATCCATCTAACATTACAGCTATGTACCTTTTATCAAGCTTTCTATTTACAAACTTATTTACCTCCTCTAATGCCAGGTCTGTTATCCTTGATATTGATGATGGAGAGTACCTGTTATTGAATATATCCTTTAATATGGCAGATATTCGCCTTGTAGATACTCCATTTGAGTACATTGAGGTTATCAATTCCTCAAGGCCTACCCTGTTATTATCTATTACTGCACTGTGGAATGTATTATCCCTGTTCCTTGGCACTGATAATTCCTTTAATTCACCATGTTTGGTCTTTAAGTTTCTTTTATAGTATCCATTCTTTATTTCTGGATTCTCCTCTAAATACTGGTCATGCTCTATTTTCATAAGTGCTTCCAGCTTTTCCTTCACTGTCTTTTCTATTATGTCTTCTACATTCGATATGTTTATATTGTCATATTCCATATTTTATTACCTCCTTGGTTTCAGAAGAGGTATTTCTCCCTGTTATTTAATGATCATTTCATTATTAACAGGGGGTTTATATTTACACAAAATATGGTACACAACCATGTTGATTCAATAATCTCATCCATGGTGTAAAACAAATCACTGTTCTTTACTGTCATCCTTCCCATATTATCAAAGGATGCTTTCCTGTTGGATTTTAATTCAGTGACAAAATTACTGCCTAGGAACTTTATACTTGAGTACCATGAATCAACAACCTTGCCTGCCACATTGAAGTTGTTTTCTGCTGTATTGAATATGTCTTCCATGATCTCAAGCTTTGTTTTAAATTCTTTTCCATACATCTTTTTTATGTAAAGCCCTGTAATGAATGGATAGAATGCATCGGTATCAAGGTCGTATAGCCCGGAGGTAACGGATTGGTGTGCAAGCACATTGTTTCCTGATGCATGGTCAAAGAACCATCCTACATACTCCATAGTCTTAGATCCAGGATGATCCAGCATTGTATCATCACCTATGAACATAACACTATGGTTTCCTATTACTGTTTTCAGGAATTTAATATAGTTCTGTTCCAGTAGTGAAGAATCTATTCCATGGAATGCCCTGTTGACTGTGCTCTGATTATATTCCGATACAAGTGATGATATATTTGAGATGCTCTTCCTCCTGTTCTCAGGAGGGATCATTATTCCGAGAAGGTATTCCCTGAAGTGCTTCCTCACGGACCTCTTCATTCCATATGTCATCATATCAGAAAATTTACCTATTCGTTTAGTAAGTTCAGCTACAGAAACTGTTAAAGTCATACTAATGTCCTGCAAACATTGTATTCTGGCTTATATCTTTTCACTTTAAGGGTCATTTTGCAAAAGTATTATAAATTATTCGTTATATATATCTCTTTAGATGTGTATAAGTTTAAACTATCCATAACCAGATCCCAGTACACGATCAAAATATACAGAGATATTACCTAAGAATCAGTGAGTTAAGGTTTTAAATAATTATTGAACTCCTTAGAGATATACTGGGAGCCATTGTCCGTCCTCATAGGAATTGCGTAGAAATAACAACGCAGAAAAAAATGGATGTCGAACAAAGCTTTTTTAATCATATGACATTCCATCTGGAAGTACTTACAAAAGGAAGAGTCGCTTAAACTTCCTTACAAGGCAAGGGCTGAATGTTAAAATAAAAAAGGATGTAATGTATATCAAAAGTAGTGCATAGCCTAGAATTATGTTAGTTCTGCCCTTAAGCAGAAACTTTGGCTCCACCTCCCCAACCGGAAAAACATTCTTTCCCGTAAGAGTCGGAATCGACTTATACGGACCTGATCCAGTAACCATTCTGATCATATTTGAGTAGGGAGTATTCAGAATTGTATACTTCCGGATTAAATTATGAATGGTATTATTTCCAGTATAGATGATCGTGTATATTGTCGCATTACCCACTATACTCAATTTGTTACCATATATATGTAACCATGTATGAGCAATTGACGATATATGAAGATCATTAATGGTACCATTGCCGCTTGCAAGAACGTAGTAGTTACCCGGTCTTTTCAGTTCTACGGTATGGTTGTACAGTGAGAGGGGATAATATACTTGATCCTCCTGTGGCACGTTCTTGTAGGTTATCCATTCGAAGCTAACATTCCTTAAATAGACCTGCCCAGACGTACCATTAAGCAATATATGTGGCGAAAAATATGCTGTATTTAATGGAAAATCAAAAGAGAAGGATGTATTGGTCCATGAAGTAGTACGGTTGTACGCTACCGATGGAGAATATTCATAGTAGGAATTCTGCCCCGAATAATATGAATAACCGAATTTAGACAATATAGTTCCAGTAAAGTTGGTTGATGTCCTGTATTCGAAGTTGATCCTTCCAAGGAGAGTCACGTTTCGGAAGTTCTGTACTGGAACGACTATGAAATGCCCCGGTGTAGTTGCATTGCCATAATAAAGATTAATGCCTTTTGTAGTGACATAATCCGATAATGTTCCGTTTATCAGTTTTACGTCTACACCATGGTTGGCAGAATTAAAAATATACCAGTTGTCTGCAATATACTTACTTGCTAGTGAAGGCACAGTATAAACTGTTTTATTGACTTCGAATGCCGACTGCGCAGAAATTCTATGGTCGAATATATCTCCAGAGAAAGTTAAAGGGTTAAATATGTCAAAATTTCCATTATAATTATTCAATGATAATAAAACAGCCCCGCTGTTGCTAAACACCGGGGTCAGGTTTAGGCTCTCAAAGACGCTGTATGACTGCAGAAAATTGTAGTTATGACCTGGATAGTTAAGCATGATGTTAGCATCGTAGGATTGGCCAGCACTGGAATTTTGGACATACACATAGGATCCATCTCCTATTGTATAATGGTAGAGACCAGATTCATTCAAGACCGCCGTTATATGTGAAGGATCGTCATAAGTTATTAGATATCTTATATTCTCTAAGTGGAGAAAATATGGTATATCGGCCGCATATCCCCCATCAATAAGATAATTCAGATAGACTCGGTCATATACGTTAGGAAGGTTGTTGGGCATTTGTGGTGCAAAGAATACTGTTTCGTAGCTATGATTCGATGTAAGGTTGTTGTATGAGTTTATCACATACTGTGGGACGTAGACAGGTGAATATGGACCAGCATTGGTATCTAGAACACCGGCTGATGTACCTGAAAACGATCTCTCTGGGTAGAATGACCCGTTGAATGCTTGCCACCCAACCATAATTATAATGAATACAATAAAAACCGCGATTATGGTATTCATTTTTTGCTTTACATGTCTCCGGACAAAAATTAAACCTTTCGATCTGTAAATTGCATCAAAATGTCTATGCTTGTGAGCTGTAACGATTGATAGTGATATTGAAAACAAAAGGATTCCAATAGCTACATAGGAAAGAGAACGATAACTGATTTTAAACACGGTGGAATAAGCGTATAATGCAAATAGTCCTGAAATACCTATATAAAATATATAAAAAAACTGCCTAAATGGGTTCCAAAAGCTAGCCGTTTTGGTCAATACTGAGATGAACAAAACAGATAAAAGCACGGAGTATGCCATTCCCTCAATATTCATGTAATGGCCACCTAGTGACAGTGTAGTGCCTATGGCAGACCCTATTAATGGCGTCCTTGTTGCCCATAGTAGTATCTCTGAGACACCTGGAATCTTCCACCACTGAGACAGAATAAACCCTACTAGCCACATACTGAAGAATGGTATTGTTATTTTCCAATATCTTTTAAGAAATACAGCTAAAAGTGCTATCAGAGGGTATAAAACGAGTGATACGAACCATAAAATTGTTATCCACGAAGATGGAAGAAGAACAATATTACCAAAGTATGGAACTACAACTTCCTTGCCTGCGTACAGGAGTACAGATGGTGGTGAGATGGCATATGTACTCCATAAATGACCAATCATCAGAATAGAGGTTATGGGATTTAAAGTTTTTAGTCCTAATACCGTACTAACAGGTCTTCCGGCTAGAGGGTTCACGGTACCAGTAGCAGTCACAATTCTCCCATAAATTATGAAAAATACTGATGGCATGGATAAAACGCCAGCCATGGTACCTAAAGCTATGCCCTTGATTAGGCTCTTCCTGTACACTATCAGAGAGGACACGAAAAACACGATTATATATGCAAGGAAATAGTCAGGATCTGTGAATACAGAAAGAGTCATCAACATAACGGTAAGGCTAACACTTCGCATTAGAGATTTAGAATAAATAGAATAAGCTATAGATATTGCGATAAAGACCATTATAAGATTATCTGCCCAAGTGCCACCATCTACTGTGAGATTCATCAATGCTATGTTGGAATAGACTGCCAAAACAAGAACTGCCTTAAAGACTTCTTTTTTCACTCTATTTAACGATACATTAATTCCTCTCTCCACGATCTCCGTAATGATCCATGAAAGAATGTATATTGCTAATATATAAATTAGAAATGTGTAAATTATGAAGATCTTTTCCTGTACCACGGGGTTTTTAGATAAGAAGGTTAAAACAACACCCAATCCTGCAATAGACGATCTTGTAAAAACAAGAATAGATACGTAGCTATGCCCTAGAGTTGGTGTCAGCCAAACTAGATGATAACTGTATATTGTAGGATTCCAATATTGATCGGCATAGTCAAAGAAACCATTACCAAAAATATACGTCCTAAGTGAAAGTATAATGATTATAAATGAAAACAAAATTTCAACCATTATTGGTAGAATCTTTCTAACATGCATCTCAATGTGAATATAACAATACAATTTTAACTTTTTGGTTGATGTGAGTGTGGGACACTATTCCTGGTCCATTGTTATTACTAAATTAACCCTCCTGCCGAGGAACTCCTTGGGGCAGTCAACCTTTGCCCCTGACCCGAACTTCGTGACCTTTCTCTCTATGACACCATAGATTCCTTTTACTGTGAACTCTGTTGTCTCCTCAATCTTTACATTATTCATAGTAATGTATAATGTATATATAACTATCTAATGGGAAAGGTTACCCGTGATGATATACATTACAAGCTGGAGGAAATAAACAATATTATTGGAAAGCAGTATGCCCTGGAACATCCGGGGAGGAAAGGGACTGAAAAAACTGATGTTGGATAGTGATTCTGTGAGATTCAGAATCGTAGACTCGACAAACTCCTACTCACCTTATTAAATAAGGTATGAAATTGAATCGAAGGGCGGCTATTCTGATAACGGCCTCAAGGGTCAAGTTCTTCAACAGCCGCCTCCGATTCTCACAGCTATACCATCATATAGCTGAGGCAAAATAAGATTTTTCATGATTTCTGACTTTGATATTTCCGGTATTTGCCCTTAAATTTGTATCAATTGATTGATGATTGACCTATAAATGCTAGTAATTATCATGGATTATGGAGTAAATGGTAATGGGATGGATGGAGAATTTAAAGGAAATGTTTTAATATTGGAAACAGGTAAGATATATATATAATTATCAAAGGCGCAAGAAAAACAGTGTTATAAATCCCAGAGAGGTTACAAAAAATTGCTGAGATATCTATGCTAAAGTTATATTCTAAAACATTGTGAAGTTAGTATTACAACTATTCATAGACAAGTCGAGAAGGATAAGTTATATTTAATGTTAGCAATGTTACCGTTTTACGCCATGATAGTTTTCATATGAACATTTAAATAATACAGTTAAATAATCTCTGTATGGAGAAGCTGGTAGAATTAACTGGTTCAAGACTTGTTTGCCCATTTAATAAAAATAATTCTGGGATGTCTTTCAGTCTTGTTGACTACCGCAATAACTTCTTCACTAGTAATAACCGTAAAAAGATCATCGAGTTCTATAATAGTTTCGAGAATAGAAATCAGCTCATTCAGTGGATGAGGGACAGACCTAGGGGTAATTGTGCAATACGTGAGATTGAAGGGGACAATGACATCATCCTCGTGATCCCGACGATCGATTCAGAAGGTGAATTTGCTAGGAACTGTAGTCAAAACATTTTCAAAGGTCTTCATATAATATTCGTCGAAAGCTATTATAATAATTTTTATTTTAACTATGCGCATAATTGCAATGTAGGTATAAGAAAGGCTATGGAATACAATCCTAAATGGATCATAGTTTCTAACGATGATATGGATAAAGTGGACAATGTTGAAATTTTAAAAGAAGCACTTAACAGCCTCGATAATAGCTACTACGACGTCGTATTTCCTTCCAGTTCCGATTATCACACAATTCCTTTCTATATATCAAAAAAACGAATTACGTACCAGATATATAAGCTTATAACAGAAAAGCAGACAAAAATATTTTACGATAAATTCGATGTGAACTTCTTTAATTCTCGCTTTACGTTAAAGTCTAAATTTATTTTTAAAAAAGTTAAGGGCACTGATTTTATCAACATCACTGCTTTCTCAATATTAAGCTCTAATTATATAAAGACGCTTGGAGATCATATATTTGATGAAACTTATATTAATGAGCGCGAAGACGTGGATCTGTCATACCGCTTCGTTCTCACAGACGCTAGATTTGCATTCATAAGTTACAGTATAAAAGCATTAAGAGGCTCTACTTTAGGAAACAATTTTTCTAGAGGTCTTCGATCGGTTGCTGGAAGGATTTATTTTAATTTCAAATATGAAAGACTATTTATAAAAATGCTCCAAAGATAGTATATTTCGAGATAACATTATGTAGTATTCTCATATATAAAAGGACAATAGTTATGTTATCTTAGGGGTTGTGAATAAATAATATTTGTTTTTATATTAGCAAATATTACTGTATTATCGCTACACTAAGAGTCAAAATGGTCATGGATAGCTTAAAGAAATCATGAAAAACCTGATTTAATAAGGTGAATAGGAGTTTGTCGAGTCTACGATTCTAAATCTCACAGAATCAGAGGTGATTAAATGGTAATTGGCTTGGGTGTACATAAACGTTCCGTATACGGAACTGTAATGGAGGATAACGGTACTATTATTGTCCAGAGGGATATGGAGAATAATATAGAGATAGTCAATGGATTTTTATTTAATTACAATACTTTTGCATTTATCCTGAAAACAATCTCGATTTGTAGTTCTTTTTAATAATTAGTGATGTTGGATAGTGATTCTTAAACAAAAATATTTCTATTTCATGAGACATTGAGCATCGACCTCTTATAATAATTATGCTTTCTGTTTCTGTAGCCATCCTTTAAATTCTTTAAGAATGATCTGTAATACTCCCTGAATTTACTGTCATTGTTCCATTTGTCAAGAAACTGCAATGGTGAATAGTAATCTACTGTAGAATGTGGCCTTATATTGTTATAATCATAGAATGCATTCTCTATTATTTCCTTACCATCATTAAAATTATTGATTTCATTGATCCAGATATAGTCAGGTTTAATTGAATGTAGGGTAAAGGCCTGGATTACTCCAGACCCTTCCGCTTCGAACCGTGCTTGACCTTTTCGGTCACACGGCTCTCCTTGCTACTTCACGCAACGGCGCTATACCGTATTATTCCCTTCAGGGGCTTGAGTTTCCTGCGGTAAATTCGCGTATACAGGTTATCCGATACGGCTAATTGCCTTTTCTTGTGCCTATATGCCACGAACTTGTAGAACAACCAGTCGATGAATCTCTGCAGTACGTTATATATTCTGCTTGCGTTTGTGTGATTGAAATAGTTTGTCCAGCCTGCTATTAGATGATTGATCCTTTTCACCGCTTCATCTTCATCCATGGAAAGATTCTTTCGATTGAGTATCTTCTTTGCCTTTTCCCTGAAGTTTCTTACCGCCTTTTTCGAGGGCTGGAATATGGTGATTTCCCTGCCCTTCCTTGCTATGTACCTTCGAAAGAAGTGGAAGCCGATGAAGTCAAAGCCTTCCCTTGCCGTGACGATCCTGCTCTTCTCCTCGTTCAGGGATAGTTTGAGTTCATTCAGCAGTTTTCTCATGATCGCCATGATCGTCTCTGGATTGCTTCCTGAAAGTATCGCCATGTCATCCGCATATCTTATGAGATGTGCATCGTACTTCTCTGCTGTGTATCTTCCATCTTCTGCCCAGAATCTGTCGATCTCGTTCAGGTATATGTTTGCAAGCAGTGGTGATATGACTCCGCCCTGAGGAGTGCCAAGTGCCGGGTATGTTGTTTCTCCGCTGTATACCACTCCTGCCCTGAGCCATTCCCTTATCAGGTGAAGGACATAGCCGTCCCTTATTCTCCTTTCCACAAGGGACATCATTATACGGTGATCAATGCTGTCAAAGAACGATGATATATCCATGTCCACAATCTCAGTGCAGCCGTAGTTCAGATACCTGCGTATCTCAAGGGATGCCTGCTTTGCATTCCTGTTCGGCCTGTACCCGTAACTGCTGTCATGAAAATCTGCCTCAAAGATGGGTTCGATGATCAGCTTTACCGCCTGCTGCACTATGCGATCTTTTACCGTTGGAATGCCGAGAGGCCGTTCCTTCCCGTTGGATTTCGGGATGAAGATCCTCCTGACGGATTCCACCCTGTATGTCCTGTTCACAAGATCCTCCTCCCTCTCCTTCACATGCCTTACCGATTCGCCGTCTATTCCCGGTGATCCCCTGTTCGCATATACAAGGTTCCATGCCTCCTTCAGCACGTCTGATCGGCATACCTTGTCCATCAGCGTGTTGAACTTTGCATCCTTTTCCGACTTAGCCCTTGCGTAAAGACCGTTTTGAATCTCCCTGAGTGTTTTCATATCCTCCTACCCTCGCGGGAATGGGACTCCTCTGAGATCAGAACGGTCATGTCACGAGCAGGTCTCCTTCCCTCTGTGAAGGTTATGCTGTCCTTCACGTCATGGGTACTGTGAGGCCATCCGACTCCATGCCATGCTTTGGGATTCACTTCGCCTTTGCTTATAGAATCCCTTACCTCCCAAATGATCACATCAGATCTCTCTATAATTGGCAAGGACATGGCATGGCCTCCCAGGTTACCCTCTATGGCTTTCACTGCATGCCATTGCTGAAACACCGGGGGAACATCCTCTTCATGTGCATTTGTTTCCGAGGATATGGCAGCCTTCATGCTTCCACAATGCATTCAGCTTCCCCTCCCAGAACTTTCGGTGCTACATCGCATTCTCTTTCGATACGGCCTGCAGTTTTGCATACGGGCAGCTTCAGCATAGCCATCGCTGGGTATGCTGTGCCTTTCGCTATCCGGCTGAATGCACAATTGCCGGTTCCAGACTTCCACTGTTGAGTCATAGAGCTTCCCTGGCGCGCTATGGAATGATTCAATATCGCCATTCTCTGCTGGTGTTTCTTCTTCTGTGTATTCATGGTTAATCCCCATTGCTTTAAGATAGTTATTGAATTCCTTAGAGATATACTGGGAGCCATTGTCTGTTCTCAAAGTATATTATCAGGCACTGTTCCATTGAACTTCCTTATTATTGAATCATCCATGGCATTGATAGGATCCTTAGCAGTGCATGATGTATTGTAGCTATAGCCATACCATTCCTTGGAGAATACATCCTTTATGCACATTAAATATGTCATTCCATTATTGGTTGGAATATATGTTATATCTGTTTCTATGAGCATTTCAGGTTTATCAGCTCTTAACAGCTTCAATTCCTTTCTGTTCTTATGGCTATGCACTGGCAAGGTTAGATTATTGTTTTTCATTATTTTATATACTGTTTTCTTATCGATATTTATGCTTGAATTCCTTAATAGTGCCCATATCCTGTTATATCCATAGGTTACTCTTTCTTTGCATAATTCTATTATTTTATTAACGATACTATTATCGATCCTTGTTATATATCTCTTATCTTCATTGTTTTCATGCTTCTTCCTGTAATAGTATGTTATCCTATTAATTCCGGAATAATAGCATGCATTGTTTATTTTTATTCCATTGTTATACATTTCATCCACTGAACTCACCTTTTCCTCCTCATGTAATTTTTTTTTAAAATTTCATTTGCTATGGTCATTTCACCTATTATTGCCTTCAGATTCTCATTCTCTTTCATTAATGCCTTGTCAGGGTCCTTTCCCTCCAATCCCTTTCTTCCTCCTTCCAGGAACTGATCCTTCCATTTATAGAACATTGATGCTGCTATCCCATGGTTCCTGCATATCTCTGCTATGGTAATATTGGGATTATTAAATGATTCCATTATAATACTGTACTTCTCCTCACCGGTCCATATTCTTCCAGGCATTTAGATTACCTCCCCTATATATTTATATAAATTATTCGTTATATATATCTCTTTATATGTGTATAAGTTTAAACTATCCATAACCAATTCCATCTGATATTCCCTTATAGCTGCCTGATCCTTTCATTAATGTTTTAATGAATGTTGAGTCTATAGCAAGAACACGCATGTACCTGCTGTACACTCTATAGTCATGTGCCTTAATGTATGGCTCTAATAATTTATAGAATAGTTGAATGAATGGAATATATGTTCTATTTTTATTTAGCTTTGAAAGCCATGACCTGCTTATTCCATTGTCAATGGAAGTATCGGTTAAATCAGATCCATGCAGTGCACTGTATATTAAATAATATACATGGTCAATGAATTTAATCCTCTTTGAGTTGATGTCAATATTCATTGATTCTACTATTTCATTAGCAGGTATTTTCAGTATCTTCTTCACTGTTTTCATAATCACTGAAAATTAAATTAGCCTATAAATATGACATGGTAGGACAAGGGTTAAATATTGGAAACTGGTAAGAAATAAAATAATTTTTTTATAATTTAATGTTGAATTTGCTGCGAATTTTTGAGTAATTTCATCTCCATTAAAGTTATTGTTTAGTATTATCGGTTCATTAATATTTTCTCTGTTTTTTCCTGGATAACACTTTACTTTATTATTAATTTTTGAGGTCACTACACATTTCACATCTATAACAAAGTTTTCATCCACGAGATTAAAAATATTTTAAGAAGAATTGAGAAATTTTATCTTCATTATAATACTTAGTTTCAAAGCACTTTAAACGTATTGTTGGTTAGAAATAAGAAATCATGAAAAACCTTATTTAGCCTCAGCTATATGACGATATAGCTGTGAGAATCGGAGGCGGTTGTTGGTATATTTGACCTTCGAGGCCGTTAATCAGAATACCCGCCCTTCGACTCGATTTCATACCTTATTAATATCTAATAAGGTGAATAGGAGTTTGTCGAGTCTACGATTCAGAATCTCACAGAACCACTAGGAGGTGATTAAATGGTAATCGGCTTGGATGTACATAAATTCCGTATATGCTACGGCTATGGAGGATAATGGGGATATTATTATCCAGAGGAATATGGAAAATAATATGGAGACAGTCAATGGGTTTTTATCTGATTACAGGGATCATGACATTGTAATAGAATCGTCTACATCAGGAAAATACCTTTGTAAAGAATTATTAAAATTAAACTATAAGATACATTTGATAAATCCTGCAAAGGTTCCTGAAATAGCAAATAACTACAAGAAGACAGACAAGGAGGATTCATTCCAGCTTGCAGATGTATTCAGGAGGGGTGGAATGAAGGAGATATGCATTCCATCAGATGAAATAGAGAATGTAAGGTCCTTAGTTAGATACAGGCATTCCCTGGGAGAAGAACTAACCTTGAAGAAGAATAAGGTACATGCACTGTTAACATCCTATGGAATAATCATAAAAGCTACAGACCCGTTCGGTAAGAAGGGATTAAGGGAGATAGAAAATAATTACAGCAATCTCAGTTATTCTGATAAAATAGTCTTAAGATCACTGTTAAATGACATATCATTAATTAAAACCAGGGAAAGGGAAATAGAAGCAGAGATATCATCAATATCAGATAACAGCAATGATATAAAATTATTAATGACAATTCCAGGAATAAACTTCTACACAGCAGCAGGTATATTATCAGAAATAGGAACAATAAACAGATTCGAGAACAAGCTCAAGTTTGCATCATACACCGGTTTAATACCCAAGGAGCATTCATCAGGTGAAAAGGTAGTAAAGGGCCATATAACAAAGCATGGCCCATCATTATTGAGATTCTTCCTGGTTGAAACTGCACATTCATTAATAAAGTATACAAAGAAATTTAAATCCAAGTATCTCAGCATAGTAAGAAGATTAGGGAAGAAGAGGTCAATAATAGCAATAGCAAGGATATTAGCGGAAACAATCTATGCAATGTTAAAGAACAATGTAAAATACATTGAAAGGGAAAGAAGTGAAACAATCAATCCTGATGAATTATACTTTAAAAGGCTTGAAGAACTGTCATTAAAGAAGATAAACAACATGAGAAGAATTGCTAAAGATAGTAATGTGAGTAACGATTCAGCAAATTTAATATACCGGGGAGGTATAAAAGATTGTTAAGTATCGGTTTTTCATAGGAGTCGCGTATAACTGCATTGTAATGGCAAATAAAATTGCTGGCATTTCAGGGAGGAAAATTATGTATATGGTGAGTTGACGTATGTTAGGGCACTCTAACTATAATTCAATATTGTAGGTATTATTACCATTAAATATTGATATTTCATCAATCAAATCTTTTACTATATTTTTATTATCATTAATATTATCGATGTATTTATTTCCATTTTTAAATTCTTCTATGATGTTTTTACTATTTATAACCAATTTATATCCAGATTTAAAAACTGCTATTCTCGATAAATCCTTATCCATGCGATTTTTAAATGATAATGCCTCACATTGATGCATGCCATATGACTCTGAAAAAATAGAATCATTTATATTTAAATTGCTGTCATTATGAATTATATTTTTTATAATATCATTTATAATTATTGTTGATACATTTTTGTTGACAGACTCCTTTTTGCCATTTTTAACAACCAGGGGAACGTTTATAAGTTCATCATTTAAAAATATTCCATGTCCATAATAATCTTTATTTATCATTTGACCATGGTCAGATGTGAAAATTATATCTGTATTATCATAAATACCGTTGTCCTTCAAAAATTTTATTATAATTCCAATATAATAGTCTAATTTTAACGACATGCTAAAGTATGCTTCCTTTAGTGTATTGATTTTCTTAATATCTATTTTTTTATTATTCAGGAAATTCACAGCACCATTAGGTTCATGAACTAAGTATTGCTCATGCATTTCAAGTAAATTTATAAAAATGAAAAAAGGTTCCTTAACACTCATGTCTTTGATGTAATTTGTTATTGAATAACCACCCTTGTCGTATAAATGGCCATTACCACTTTTTAGCCACAAATTATATAATCTATATAAATTGACTGAACTCATTAATCCATTATTTTTGTAATAATTTAAAATGAACCTTATTTTATTAACATCTTTATTATTTAATCCGTTATCAACTAAAATTGATCTATAATAATTATCCATATGGCTAAATACATTAAAGCCACGGTCAAATCCCGAACCTGGGGTTATATTCGGATTCGCAGATAGCCCTATTGTATTGTAACCCTCTTTATTGAGTATTTCCGCTATTGTTTTGTATTTAACATTATTCATGCTACCAGAAAGCTGAGAAGTTTTTATATCATATGTCTCATGTATTTTATGTTCATTCACATATTTTCCCGTAAATATGGAAGCATGTGATGGAATTGTCCATGATGCCGGTGAAATTGCATTGTTATAAACTGTTGAATCACTGGCAAGATATTCTATATTTGGGGTTTTAATGCGATTATTATATAATGATATTGCGTCTTTTCTTAATGTATCAGCAACAATTAAAATAATATTTTTATTATTCACATATACCCAAACTCCCTTAAACGCTCCATCATCTTTTCCTTGTCTTGTGCCCTTCCAGCTCTTTCTTCAGTATTTTCCAGATCCTGTTCCCATGCAGGGTTGTCTGATATTTTTTTGGAGTCATATTTTCCATCAATTGATCTATACCCCTGATAATATAATGGGTGGATAGGCAGTTTTTTGGCAAACATATATTCCCATATGTTCTTTTCGGTGAAGAGTATTATAGGTTGAACTCTGTAATGTTCCGGATTATCCCTTCTTGAAATAAATGTTTCAATAGATCTTGCCTCATTTTCATCCCACCTTACTCCTGTATATAATGCATCGAATCTGTATTTTTTTATAATATTGTTAAATGGTACCGTTTTTAATAGATGGTTTCCCTCAAACGTTTCAAGTGAATATTCCATATATTTTTTATTTTTATCAAAGTTTATTTTGTCTAGTTCGTTTATGTTATCTTCATTAAGGTCATCAATCAGAACTTTCCCCTCATTCACATTTCTAATAAAATTATCGTTCTTAGCATATAAAACCTTGAAATTCCACTCCTTTGAAATTTTATTTACCATTTCATATGTTTCATCATAATGCTGGCCATGGTCTATTAGAATCGCAGGTGGGATATTTAGATTTTTTTTGATAAATACATCTTTGACCAGACTCAATACCACTGTAGAATCTTTTCCTGCGCTCCATACCGTTGCAGATCTATTAAAATTTTCAAGTGCATCTTCAATAACTGTTTTTGCAATTCTTATTTTGGCGTTTAATGAAAGGTATTTTTCTTCTCTCTTCATTAATAGCTTATCAGTTTCCAATATTAAAACATTCTGCTTCAGTCCTCCATCCATCTCATTACCATTTATTCCATAATCCATGATAATCATTATCATTGAGAGGTTAATTACCAATAAATTGATACAAAATCGAGAACAAATACCTGAAATATCAGAAATTCTTAAATAAAAGTTTATAATATTTACTGGAAGATGCGTAAGGCATTCCCCCTATGGGGATGCCGTACAGATTTATTTTAGCTATATTTTGGATAAATCAAGATTGTAAATATTATTGAAGTATCTTATAAACCCGTGCCTTATTCCTCTGATGATTTCAGGGAATGAAACCATAATGCCTGGTTATGGATAGTTTTAACTTATACACATCTAAAGAGATATATATAACGAATAATTTATATAAATATATAGGGGAGGTAATCTAAATGCCTGGAAGAATATGGACCGGTGAAGAGAAGTACAGTATTATAATGGAGTCATATAATAATCCCAATATTACAATAGCAGAGATATGCAGGAACCATGGAATAGCTGTATCAATGTTCTATAAATGGAAGGATCAGTTCCTGGAGGGAGGAAGAAAGGGATTAGAGGGAAAGGACCCTGATAAAGCATTAATAAAGGAGGTTGAAAGCCTGAAGGCAATAATAGGTGAAATGACCATAGCAAATGAGATTTTAAAAAAAAATTACATGAGGAGGAAAGGGTGAGTTCAGTGGATGAAATGAATAATAAAGAAATCATGAAAAACCTTATTTAGCCTCAGCTATATGACGATATAGCTGTGAGAATCGGAGGCGGTTGTCCAATACCTTGACCTTCGAGGCCGTCCTAAAGAATAGCCGCCCTTCGACTCGATTTCATACCTCATTAATATTTAATAAGGTGAATAGGAGTTTGTCGAGTCTACGATTCTAAATCTCACAGAATCACTATGAGGTGATTAAATGGTAATTGGCTTGGATGTACATAAACGTTCCGTATACGGAACTGTAATGGAGGATAATGGTACTATTATTATCCAGAGGAATATGGAGAATAATATGGAGACAGTCAACGGGTTTTTATCTGATTACAAGGATCATGATATTGTAATAGAATCATCTACATCAGGCAAATATCTCAGCAAGGAGTTATCAATTTTAGGTTATAAAATACACCTGATAAATCCTGCGAAGGTTCCTGAAATATCAAAGAATTATAAGAAGACAGACAAGGAGGATTCATTCCAGCTTGCAGATGTATTCAGAAAGGGAGGAATGAAGGAGATATATGTTCCATCTGAAGAGATAGAGAATATAAGATCCCTGGTAAGGTACAGGCATTCACTTGGAGAAGAATTGACTTTAAAGAAGAATAAAATACATGCATTATTAACATCATACGGAATAATAATAAAGGCTACAGACCCATTCGGAAAGAAAGGGTTAAGGGAAATAGAAAATAGTTACAGCAATCTCAATTATTCCGATAGGATAGTCTTGAGATCATTATTAAATGATATATCATTTATAAAAGAAAGGGAAATTGAAATAGAAACAGAAATATCTTCAATAGCAAACAGCAGTGATGATATAAAATTATTGATGACAATTCCAGGAATAAACTTCTACACAGCAGCAGGAATAGTATCAGAGATAGGGACAATCAACAGATTTGAGAATAAACTTAAATTTGCATCATATACCGGTTTAATACCCAGTGAGCATTCATCAGGTGAAACAATAGTAAAGGGACATATAACAAAGCATGGACCATCATTATTGAGGTTCTTTTTAGTGGAAACAGCGCATTCACTGATTAAGTTTACAAAGAAATTTAAATCCAAGTATCTCAGCATAGTAAGAAGATTAGGGAGGAACAGATCAATAATAGCCATAGCAAGAATATTGGCAGAAACAATTTATTCAATGCTAAAGAGCAATGTAAGATACATTGAAAAGGAAAGAACTGAAACAGTCAATCCTGATGAACTGTACTTCAAAAGGCTTGAAGAACTGTCATTAAAGAAAATAAACAACATGAATAAACTTGCAGGCAATGTTAAGGTGCATGGTGATTCAGCAAATTTAATATACCGGGGAGGCATAAAAGATTGTTAAGTACAGGTTTTTCATAGGAGGTATTGAAGTAAAAAAAGGATGTTATTATTCAGGAATCAACAGGATAACATACTATTACAGGAAGAAGCATGAAAGCATTGAGGACAGGAGGTATATAACAAGGATCGACAGCAGCATTATTGGTAAAATAATAGATCTATGCAAAGAAAGAGTAACCTATGGATATAACAGGATATGGGCACTATTAAGGAATTCTGGGATAAGAATAGCCAGGAAGACAGTATACAGGATAATGAAAAACAATAATCTAACCTTGCCAGTGCATAGCCATAAGAACAGAAAGGAATTGAAGCTGTTAAGAGCTGATAAACCTGAAATGCTCATAGAAACAGATATAACATATATTCCAACCAATAATGGAATGACATATTTAATGTGCATAAAGGATGTATTCTCCAAGGAATGGTATGGCTATAGCTACAATACATCATGCACTGCTAAGGATCCTATCAATGCCATGGATGATTCAATAATAAGGAAGTTCAATGGAACAGTGCCTGATAATATACTTTGAGAACAGACAATGGCTCCCAGTATATCTCTAGGGAGTTCAATAACTATTTGAAAACAATGCGAATCAACCATGAATATATAGAAAGGGAAACACCTGAGGAGAATGGAGATATTGAATCATTCCATAATTCAATAAAGACAGATTATATCTGGATCAATGAAATCAATAATTTCAATGAAGGCAAGGAAATAATAGAGAATGCATTCTATGATTATAACAATATGAGGCCACATTCTACATTGGATTACTATTCACCATTGCAGTTCTTAGACAAATGGAACAATGACAGCAGCTTCAGGGAAAAATACAGAGCATTCTTAAGGAATTTAAAGGATGGCTACAGAAGGAGAAAGCATAATTATTATAAGAGGTCGATGCTCAATGTCACATGAAATGGAAAGATTTTTGTTTAAGAATCACTATCCAACATCAGGTAAACCTACCTATCAAAAGCATACGACGTATATGTATTACGAAGAAGAGGGCCAATATCGAAGAGATCATAAGGAGCACTGTAAGAGGATATATAGTTTTATTGAGCGGAAAGTTAAAAGTTCGGATCATGAACCAAGTTTTAATTCTCATAAGAGTTCATAGGCAGTAAAGTTTATCTGATAATAACGAAGCTGAAAGAATAGTGGCCCATATCCCGCATTTACCAAACAATTAAATATAAAACATAAATTCAGACTTAATGTTGAGTATAATTATAACTTCAACTTCTTCCGAGAATCTTGAAAAATGCCTGAACTCTATTATAACGAAAGATGTTGAGGTGATTATCAACAACGCAATTCAAGATGAGCAGATCTCAAATTTAATTAAAAAATTTGGTTTTACGGAAATAAATAAAAAAACCAATATATTGCAATCTAGGTATATCACTGGAATCAAAGCGTCAGGAACATATACGATAATAATGGATGACACGAGATTTTTCTCTGAAACCTTTTTTTTAAATCTAAATCTAAATATGTTTGATATTGGTGTCATTAATGAAATTGAAGAAGTAAATAACATCTATGATAAATTAATAAATCGTCAAATAAATATTAACTATAATTCAAAAATGGAACCAAAGAAAAATATGTTTTCATTACCCCGAATCTATAAAACATATATTTTGAAAGAAGCGTTAAACAATATAAAAAATAATTTAAGTAGTGACTTATTTAATGATATAAAAGCCATGGACTTAGAACTTATATATTATGAAAGCTACAAAATAAGTAATAAGATAGAAAAATTAAATGATAATTATATTATGCACATATCCCAGGATCCCATAAAGGAAATAAAAAAGTTTTATAAATATGGAAAAAATACAAAATTATTAAAAAATACTGTATATTCCGACCTAGGAAAACCGGATTCTAGAATTAGGAAGCCAAAGATAATAACTGATTTTTTCATTTTATTAATTATTTATGCTATACGTGGAATACCCTTTCTATTAGGATATATTTTGAGTTGATTGCCTACCCTCAGATAAGCTCTATATCATTGCATGCATAACTTATTTCTAACTACAATACAATTTCAATAACTTATATTAGGGGTAGATTGGTTTTCATATTTACACATAATATGTTACACAACCTCTGATGCAATATCCTTTATCCTCCTGAATACTGTGTCTGCTGAGGGAATATGATTACAGTTAGTGTTCCTTACATATGTTTCAATATATTCCTTTGAGGATATTGCATTCCTTATTACATGAATGATATCCCCTGATGAATGACTGGACTGTGGCTTAACAGGGAATATATCCTTGAGAGAGGAACAGAAAAACTTTTTAACTGCATTAACATTATTTATCCGGAGAATTGTTTTGTTTGTCATAACTCGGAATTAATTCCACCAATTTTAATTCTGGTAGGCACTATGATTTTATTAGTTCTAATTGTAACAGGATTCAACAATTATAGTTACTGCTATTAGTCGGACATGCGGAGAATCTGTATTTACACAAAATAATATACACAACCTTCTACTTAGGAGAATAATGTAATTGTGAAATCGCACATGGTGGGACGTTCTAACGGAATAATCAAATAACCTCAGGATTGGCTTAATAATTTATACCACATTTCAGCTGTCTTATCCCATGTAAACTTTTCAGCAAATTCTCTCGAATTTTTAATAAATAAATCCTCATTTTTAATAATATACAATATTTTATCCTTAAATTCATTAATATCATTTACTAAAAAACCATTGAAATTATCTTTTATAGTATCCATGACTCCTGGAACCCCAAATGCAACGCTTGGTGTTCCCGATGCAGATGATTCCAGGATTGAAAACCCCCAGCCCTCTGTAACTGAAAAATGAAGATTAACCCATGATTCTCTGATTATGGTTGATAATTCATTATAATCTATTTTTCCTAGAAAATCGATATTGTAATTTTTATTATTTACATCTCTTTTCATTATATCTAATAATGGTCCATTTCCGGTTACAACTAACTTTAAATCTTTAATCTCTTTATATAGTTCCTTATAAACCTGTATTGCATACTCCGGTCTTTTATACTTCCTTAGGCCACCAAAATATAATAATTGTATATTTTTTGTTTTCTCTCCGGGATGAAATAAATTTAAATCAACGCCTGGCGGTATTCTAATTATATTTTCCTTTCTTATGCCCAAATCAATTAAATCGTTTTCTGACGTATCTGATTCGGTAATAAACATATTATTTTTGTATATATACGGATATCCCTTTTCAATAAATGTAATTAACTTTGCCAGAAAAATATTTACCTGACCATTTAAAGACCTTGCATGCAAATGATGGAAAAACACTATCACCCTCTTATCAGTGAACCGTGGGGAGCACCATGGGATGGCATGACCCATATCGTCAATTATGGCATCCGGTTCAATTCTTCTAATCATTTTACCAACACTTAAATGGGCTCTGATATTGTGCTTAATTCTGTACGTCTTGATTCCATCAATAACTTCATAATTTAATAGGTTACCGGGATTGACAGTTACCACATTAACATCTACATTTAATTTTACCAATCTTTTCCCAACTTCATAGATAGTCCTCTCTGCCCCACCTGCTTTTGGATGTTTAATATCTCTATGGGCAAACCATAAAATCCTCATTTAAACATTATAGTCATTTTATTTATAAAACTCACTATTCATGTAATAAACTTATTTATACAAACATCAGATTACCTTCCATGTCACTCAGGAATAAGGAAATTTTAGTAACAGGCGGTGCAGGATTCATTGGTTCAAATTTAGTAAACACACTGGCAAAGGAAAACCACGTATATGCACTTGATGATTTGCAGACAGGATCAGTCCATAATTTAGATAATTCAATAGGGAAAGTAGAATTCATAAAGGACAGGGTAAAGAATATCAACGACTATGAGATAAATCCGGATTACATCTTCCATATAGGCATATACTCATCATCGCCAATGTACAAGAACAATCCACATCTAATGGCAAATGCAATAGATGATTTAATTACAGTACTGGAGTATGCAAAGCCTAAAAGAGTGCCAATAGTGTATGCATCAACATCATCCATATACAATGGAATAGAGGATCAGAAGGAGGATGTTATACCAAAGGTATCAGATTACTACACTGAGGCAAGGATAGCCATGGAGAGGATAGCAAACCTGTACTGCAACCTGTACGGTATGAGCGTATCGGGAATGAGGTTCTTCTCAGTGTATGGATACAATGAGAGGTCAAAGAAGATATATGCAAACCTAGTATCGCAGTTCCTCTGGGCAATGCAGGACAATATTCAGCCTGTTCTATACGGTGATGGTGAGCAGAAGAGGGATTTTGTCTTCATAGAGGATTTGGTGAATGCATTAATCCTTGCGGCAGAGAACAATAAAGGCTTCAATGTCTACAATGTTGGGACAGGTAAGAACTATACACTGAATGAATTAGTTAAAATACTGAATAAGCACCTGAAGAAAGATATAAAGCCTGCATACATTGAAAATCCAATGAAGGACACATACGTTTACTATACAAAGGCAGATATAAGGAAGACAGAGACCGGCATTGGCTTCAGGGCTAAGATATCCCTTGATGAGGGTATTGACAAATTGATAAAGTACTATAATTACTGATTTTTTAACATACTTCTAAGCACATTTTCTATTTCCAATTTTATATATGCGTATAAAAAATCCAAAAATTATTGATAAAGATAGGCTATTCGATTGGATAGCTAATTTAGTCCCATTTTACTTTCAAAATAGAAATTTGGGCATTCAATTCTAAATTCAATTCTAAATTCAATTTTAGATTAGATTTAAGAATTGATTGTAAAATAAATTGTAAAATTGAATCTTCCTGTGCAGAACCAGTAAAATAAAGGAAAATAGACATTGTTCCATTTATATTTTGTTAATTGTATTAAATTAATCTTGTTAAAATTACCGGTTCCATTCAGGGCAATTTTAGTTTTGAACAAGTGAACCAAAACCTGTTCAAAACTCAAGGAACTAGTGTTTTCAATGGTTTCCAGAAATAAACCAAACCTGTTCAAAACCTGTTCAAAACCTGTTCAAAACCTGTTCAAAACTCAGGGAAATAGTGTTTTCAATGGTTTACACAATTGCTAATGGAAATTAATATCGGCTTTTTGGGAAAAAAACCAAAACCTGTTCAAAACCCTGTTCAAAACTCAGGGAAGTAGTAAAATCAATGGTTTCCAGCATGTCGTGAGTTTTGGTCGAGTTTTGGTTGTTCAAAACTGGTCGATAAAACTCAAAACTAAAGCTCGATCGGTAAAGTGGCAGAAAGTCCTTGAAAAGACGGCTTTACGCAATGAGATATCTGATTGCTTTAAGTGGTTTCAGGGGGTGTTCTCGGGATTTTTGAGCTGTTCAAAACCCTGTTCAAAACCCTGTTCAAAACCCTGTTCAAAACTCAGCCAGCCCGTATTTTCAATGGTTTCGGAGTTTTTAACAGGTTTTGGTGCAATTATCCAGTAATCCCACAGTAAGCCAGTGTTTTCAATACTCCTGGAATTATGGTGCAGTTTTGAACAGGTTTTGGTGCAAAACACCAAAACTCAGAAACACCGTAAAATCAATGGTTTACAATTGTTTGTCCATATAATTTCAGAAATAAATGCGCACAAATAGGATTAAAGGGCCGTTAAGTTAAAAACTCCTGTTTATTGTTAAGTTAACACCTTCATTAGTAATATTTTCAAAATGTTTATATAGAATTAAGTAATAATAATTATACACAAATAAAACACGAAACTATTTATAGAACTTTGTAATTCAATAATATGGGAAGACCGAAGAAAATCACACCGGAAATTCGCTCTGCTATTATAAGATTGCACACAGATAAATATTCTTTAAGGCGTATATCAGAATTGATTTCTATATCCAGAAATGTAAGTCTTTCCACCACAGCTATAAAATATACAATAGATGATCACAACAAACACATAAATAACTTGGCCTCTAGAATTATATTTATGCCTGAAAAGCCCATTATACATAGAATCCAAATGGTAATCCCCGGAATAACTCCGGATAGTCTTATACAACATGCCAATAAGCATCGGGGCGAAAGAGCTCTACCGACTGATTTGCATAACATCAAAATTGTTTATATTAAGAGTCCTCCATTAGATGAAGTACCTGATGTAAACAGTGACAGGGTTTCCGCAGAAAAGAAATAGACTTAGATTTAGTCTCTGGCAAAGTACAGGTTTTGATATTTGTCTCAAACCAATATTTTTTTCTTATATACAGGCTGTATTGTATCGATTTTTCCAGTCAATTGTAGCATTATGTTTAGGGATTCTCAGTTCAAAATTTCTATGTCTTTTAGATATTTTTTACCTTATTATTGGATTCATGGCAATCACATAGACTATTCAGGAATGATATCCGTTATAAATAATATCCATTTCCTGTACAATTTATTTCTGTGGAATCCTTATACCTTGGGATTATGCATTATGCCATATATCTTTAATAGATAAAATATACATTTCCTCAACATATCTATCCCTGAATTGTTATTACAATATCCCCATAATATATCATGGCAAAAAATATATGCATATTTATTATTCCAGACTATGAAATCTCTAGTAATTGGTGGATCAGGATTTATCGGAAGAAACATTATTGAATTACTGAACAGGAAAGGCTATTACACTGTATCATACGACATAGCAAAAAAGGATAACTATGCAAATGAACATATAAATGGTAATATATCAGATTATGATAAATTGAACAATTCCATGAAAGGAATAGACTATGTTTTCAACCTCGCAGCAGTAACTTCACCACCGGAATTCGAGGATATTAATTCCAATGGCTATGAAATAAATGTAATGGGAACATACAATATACTGAAGGCCGCATATAAGAATAATGTAAAAAAGGTTATACTGGCATCATCCTCTGCTGTATACGGCAATATAGATGTTCCTGTGAAGGAGGATATGGTAACTGATGCGTATCCAAACCTTTACGCAGTAACGAAATATACAAACGAAATAACAGCCAGGTCATTTTCCCTGCTAAGGCATCTGGATTCAGTTTATTTGAGGTATTTCAATACATACGGCATAGGGGAGAACAGCAAGGGGGCATACTCCAGCATATTCCACAAGTTTATAGATGATTTAAGGAATAAGAAAACTCCTGTAATATTCGGTGATGGCACACAGAGGAGGGATTTCATATACATAAAGGATAACGCAAGGGCATCCGTGCTTGCAATGGAGAAGGGAAAACCAGGTGAGGCATACAATATCGGAACAGGAATATCAACGGATTTCAATACAATTTATAGAATAATTAGGGAGGAAATGAATTCAAACATTGAACCAATGTATGAGAAAAATCCATTTTCCAGCTACCAGATGTTCACCCAGGCAGTAATAGAAAAGGCAAGGAATGATTTAGGCTTTACCCCGGAATATGATATTAGATCAGGAATAAGGGCGATGCTGGATCAGTAAAAATTAAACTTTGATACTATTTTGTATAAAAATTTTGGAACGTATTCTTTAATCCTTGAATTCATGATCTTGATTGCAACTATTGTTACGAACATTGGTATTATAGCTGCCTTGATTGGCATATTTGAGTTATCATCATGGTTCCAGGTCACGGGAATCTCATTGATATTATAACCGGCTCTCTTCACATGGTACAGTATGGCAACATCGAAGGTTCTGTTTCTGACAGAGATAGCAGGCAGTATCCTATCTATAACCTTCTTATTAAAAAACTTGGCACCGCACTGGGTATCCTTGACATTCAAATGGAAAAATGCATTGACAAGGAAGTTAAACCCCCTGCTGGATATCCTGTTAAATAATGGCTCCCTATTGATCCATTTGCTGCCATTCAGATACCTGGATGCTATTGTGCAACATTTATTTTCCATGTTTGAAAGAATATTTTCAAAGTCCTTTACACTTAAACTACCATCCGCGTCTATATATCCAATGTAGCTGTATCTGGCAAGTGAGAATCCCTTTTTAACAGCACCGCCTTTACCAAGCCTTATTGCAGGTTTATAATAGCTTAAATTTTTAATTCCATTCAATAAATTCTCTGTGCCATCTTCGCCATCAATAATCACTATAATTTCATATTTTAATCCTGTTGATTCAAGAACAGGGATGTATTTATCCAGGCTTTTCATAATTCTATTTTTTTCATGGTATGTAGGTATGATTAAAGATATACCTGTTTCGTATTTTTGATAAAGTTCTGAATCTTTGTCCTGTTCCATTATGTTCAAATAGGAAACTCACTACCATATATAAATATTGGTATATAAACATTGATTTTACAGTTTTTGTAGGACGTTGTCTGATACCTCTTTTAACGGCGTATTAAAAATTACATGATAGTTTGATATTTACAAACAGCCTTATATCCGTTATTTTAATTACATATCGGATTTTGCATATGATTAGTAGAGAATAAATATTAAAGAATATAATTTTCCTGAATAAATGTAATTTTCATATCTGAATTAAATTCTACCCTTACACCTGTTATGTATTTTTCTATTGAGAAATACGCATAACCATTGTGTGGAACTATGTTATATGTTCCATTATTACTAATAAGTGTTACATTTACTTTAGATTGAACCGAATAATTTCCTGGCGGTAGAAAATTTAGTACTGAATTATTCTTGGCATTTGTTTTATAAGGTATAAATTTAATAGATTTCCCTGTATATCCCTTTTCCATCAGAATCATGCCAGACTCCTCGTATAATATTCCATAATTTCCAGTACTCAATTTTTCATTAACTAGTGTCAGTGTATCCGTGTATGCATTTGGGGATATGCCTACATTATAAAACCATACAGAATACGGATCCGTAATTATGTACTGTGGAGAACCATTATACCCATTGCAGGGCAATACATAATTGTATGATTGTACCAGCTGTGGCATATTATTCTGTATTGCTACTGATGAACCTTCCGGAATTGTTTTTATCATGGAGTTTAATTCCCTGTCTTCTATGCTGTATGTAATGGAAGAATAGGCATCATAATTCCCCATTGATATCTCATTGGCATAGGGAATACCGGAGTTATTATTAGTAATTAAGTTGCCATATGGGGTAAACAAAAGCCATGTTATAACTGTAATGGCAATTACAACCGGCATTATGTGTTTGATCTTTATCTTTAATTTGCTGGTTGAAATCCTCTTTAAACCATAAATGAATGCAATGAATATTCCAGATGCAATTAATGCAGGATACTGGTATAATACAGGCTGAAAATATGGAGTGTAGTTATGGGCGAATACAAGGCCCATATATGGAATTATTAGTAGTGCTTCAGGCACAATAAAGGATATCAATCCCAGTGGAATCCCTGCAAGTATAAAATATAAAATCTTCCTATTCAGTGATGAGTATAAAATGTCAGGGTTTGAGTAAATCGAACGCAAGTTGATAAATCCAAATATATATGATGGGTCTTTTATAATCACAATGGAAAGCACAGTAATTATTGGAACTATTATTCCATACAGATAGTATCTTGGAACTTTTGTCTTCTTGACTATCAGTATAATAATAAGAAATAACAGTATAACTGGTGCAAGCAGGTCCGTTATTCCTGCCAGATACATAAAAATCAATGACTCCTTATATTTCCCATAAACAAGAAAAGCAAAGCCAATAAGGAACATGGTGGAAAACAGGGCCATAAAATGGAAGTCGAACCACTGGACTCCGGAAAGAGGGAAATAGAGAAGCCATAATAGGGATATTATGACTGAATACTTTCTATTCTCTAATACTTTTCTGGATATGAAGTAGAGTGGTAAACTTCCGGCACATATGAAAGAATCCTGAAAGGACATTAAACCTATCTGTGAGGGAAAAAAATGATAAACAGGAAAAATCAGAAAATATATCAATTTATTATATGCAATGGGGCTTGTCAGAGCATTCTTAATCAAGTCAGAGGAAACTCCAAGATCCAACACGCTGTCATGAAAACTTATGTATTTCATGTAGGATATAATAGATGAAGCAACAGAAAATATTATTGTAAATATGGTTACAATAGCCAGGTCCTGCTCCGTCTTTCTATCCATATAAACTGATAGCAGGGATATTAATATGTTTTATTATTAACTGAACCATCAATTATATTATTGTAATAATTTACAAGTAACTGCCTGATGGAAGATGCAGTATATTTTTTTGATATAACAAATCCTCTTTCAATCATTGTTTTTTCATTTTCTATGGCACTGCTTATGCCCTTTATATTATCCTGAAGGTCTGTAGGATCTACCAGAACAGCAGCATCGGAGGATACTTCCCTGATAATATCTATATCAGATGAAACAACAGGCAGTCCGGTTTTAAATGCCTCCACAACAGGATACCCGAATCCCTCCATTAACGTTGGAAAATATAGCACATCGCAGGCATTGTATATTTCGTTCATTGTGGTTTCATCAACATTATTGAAGGTTATGGAATTCCCGAGAGCAGGACCCACACGGACAAGTGAATATTTATTTCCGAGTCTGTCCATTACCCTTTTAACCATGCCAAGGTTCTTCCTCGGCTGGTTTGAAGAAACTGAGAGAATAAGGGTTTTATCAGTGGGAAGTCCAAGTTTCTCCCTCAGTTTCTCCTTGTTTTCTAGATGATAAAAGTAATTCGGGATATAGGGCGGAATCACTGTTACTTTTCTTTCATCTATATTGAAAGTTTCCAGTATCTGGGATTTCACCGTATTTGAAACTGTGACAATATTATTATACTTCATATACGCCTTCAGATACTGATTCATATACCTTTTTTTTACTGCTTCCATTACAGAACCTGTTTTAATATTATTCTGTGAGGCCATAATATCATGCACAGTAACCACCATGTGCTTTGAATTAAAAACGGGCTTCATTGTCTGGGAAGTAATATGCACAACTTCCTCAACAGAGTTTACATCACTTATAATGTCACGGTATACAATTCCTGATAGAAAATAATTAACAACCGGATACCTTGTTCCCATCACAGGATTTCTGTATCTATTATCCATATATTTTTTGTTGAATATTATCTGGATTATACTGCTCTCAGGTTTCATTAGATTATATATATCGTAAGCGTATTTTCCAACTCCGGTTACTGTAGAATCCACTGTTATATATGTAATCACATCAGGATATGCGAAGCATTGATAAATATATAATGGCATAACATAAAAAAATCAAAAATTATAACAGAAATTTTAAATATTAATATACGAACATATATATAGCCATTTTTCATTTACATTTAACTGTATGAGAGCGGCAATAATAGGTTCATCGAATCTTGGTTTAAATGGAATTGCGGAAAGGAATGTAATCCAGATGGCAGAGATTATCAACGGTCAGGGATATGATGTTACAATTTTCACCCCTCCTGGTAATAATAAAAATATCAATACTAATGGAGAATTTACAGTAAATACTAATGCATTCAAAATGGACCTATTTGCCAGAAAAACATTTATCAATCTCAGCGGTGGAAGGACCGCAGAACTCATAGGATTATTTTCATTTGATCTTATTTATAAAGAATTAACAAATTACGATCTTTATTATTTCGCAAGTCCAAGTATTTTGTTTGCAAAAATGTCAAAATATTTTTACACGAATAACATGCATCCCAAAATAATTCTTGGCAATCAGGGTACATATTTTGAGTATCTGAACAGAAAATTCATGGAAAAACCCCTTATAAATATACTTAACAGGCTCATTTTCGGTCACCTGAATAGAATAGATCTGAAAATACAGGTTCAGAATAAGTTTCAGAGAGATTTTTATAGAAAACTGGGTGTTCCTGATGGTAATTTAATCAAAATGCCTCAGTATAACCTTCAATATGATAAATACTATACAAATCCAGGCAAAAAATTCAGTGTTATATGCAATTATGGTATTTCTTCTTTCATGCGTAATAGATTACTAATGAAAACCGTAAGGAGATATAATAATATAACATTCCGGTTTATCTCATACAGAAAGAAGCCAGGAAGATGCCTTAAAAAATTATCTGTGTATGGAAATGTACAGTTATTTGAACATCCGGACAATAATTTAAAATTCCGTCTCCTGGCTTCCTCTGATGTAATGATAAACCTCTCAAGGTATGAGCCTCTGAATTCGTCCTATCTGGAGGCCCCCTTGTCCGGTCTCCCACTCCTATCTACAAATATTTATTCTGCGCCAGAGATGCCTGAGAGCATTTCAGGAACCATTGAATTCTCTCTTAATACCAGACCAGAAATATTCAATAATTTCATTGAAAAATATAAAAATATGAAGGAAAATAATTCTGTTTTCTACGCATTTCTCAGGGATGGCATAAGGAGAAAAAGCTTAAATTACTTTAGCTCTGAAATGGTTAATACTTTTTCACGGAATTTGCTTTTTGAAGACCAAATTTCAAAGGATAAAATCAGCATAGTAACTGCATCACTGAACGAAGCAGGAAATATAAGGACTTGGCTTGAACAGATCTATAGAACATTGGAACTCTACAATATTAAAAATATAGACGAAATTGTAATAGTAGATGATGGCAGTACGGACGGTACCGTGGAAATTATCGAAGAATACAAGAAGGTAAATACTAGGATAGCCATTAATCTTGTAAAGCGTCATAAAAAGATGGGTACACTGGATGCACAGATAGCGGGAGCTAAAATTGCAAGAAACCCATATATCATAGTAATGGACTGCGATTTACAGCATCCTGTTGAATACATTAAAGATTTCGTTGAAAAATTCAATCAGGGATATTCAGTGGTTATAGGTTCTCGCTATATAATCGGCTCAAAGAATAACTGGGAATACAAAAGAGAAGTTATAAGCAGGATTGCCACTGGGATGGCCCATTCAATGTTTCCTTTTACTGCACGAATTAAAGACCCCTTATCTGGATACTTCATGTGCCGCAGGAATATGCTCGCCAGCCTTAAGCCATACAAATCTATGTATAAGCCACTTCTGTGCCTTCTGATATTTAATAATAAAAACAGGAATATAAGGGAAATACCAATAGAGATGAGAGGTAGAAAGTCCGGAGAATCCAAAATTGTCAATAATTACTCCAAAACTGTTGTACTGTATTCACATGAACTTCTAACCTATTACAAGGAATATAACAAGATCAAATTCAAATCTGATTAATACTGCCATATATCTGGAAATATTTATCCTTGTATAATTTTTGAGGTATTGTGTTTTATACAAAAACGTAGGTAGAATGGACATAAAATTTATAGCAGCTTAAGTTTAATAGCAAAATTTACTGCTGTAGGATTCTTGTGTTCTCAAGCACCATTATATTTCCAGGGCCATATCTATCAACTATTGTAAAACTTCCATTTTTTAATACACTGTTGACTATGTATTGAAGTGAGTGGTTTCCTCCGATCCTTGCCCATACGGAATTATTCTCTATTATAATGTACTTGAATTCAGATATATTCTTGTAATAATCCGGTGTGTAAGGTGGAGCGTATATATGCAAGTGATTGCTGAAATACGGCATCAGTGAATTTTCTGTAAGTATGTATGAACTCTGTGAAATATTGCCCGACAGCCTATCAAGATACTGCGGTACACCAGATAGATGTTGCTCGAATATGTCTCCCATTACACTTCCACTGGGTGTTTGCTGAATCTGTGGTGGAGC
>JAKAAT010000050.1 GCA_021802205.1 Thermoplasmata archaeon | reverse complement strand
CATGCGTGGGTTCTGAAAATATTCTAATTATTAATTATATATAGAATATTTGTATATAATTCCAGAAATTCATCCACATCGTAAACTCAGTGGCTTTCTTTCTGGTATATTGATTTGTAATATGCTTCTATTAGGGATATGATATAAAATCCATAAAAAAGTTAAAGATAGTGTTAAGAATAAGGTTTATAATGTTAAAAAACAGGAGTATTATTTCAATTGCAGATCTTGCAGAGGAGGATATCAATGAGATATTCACTCAGGCAGATAAAATGCTGGAAAATCTCAATACAGGACAGAAAATGAATGATATGTCATCGAAAATACTTGCAACACTTTTCTATGAACCCAGCACAAGAACCAGGCTTTCTTTCGAATCTGCCATGGAACGTCTTGGTGGATCGGTTATAAGCATGGCTGATTCAAAGACGTCCTCAACATCCAAAGGAGAAACCCTGGCAGATACTGTCAGAATAGTTGAATCATACTCAGATATCATAGTAATCCGGCATCCACTGGAGGGGGCAGCGCTTCTGGCATCCAAATTCTCCTCTAAGCCTGTAATCAATGCAGGTGATGGATCTGGAGAACATCCAACACAGACATTGATTGATCTTTATACTATCCGCAGAGAACTTGGGTCTATAGATGGAAAAACTATTACAATCATAGGAGACCTAAAATACGGCAGAACCGTTCACTCACTGCTTTCAGCACTCTCCCGCTATAATGTAACTGTAAATCTGGTATCTCCTGAGAGCCTGGCCCTTCCGAAGCATGTATACAATGAAGTAAAGGGACAGCTGAACGTAAATACTTCAAGCAGTCTTGAAAAGTTTCTTGCGGATACCGACATTCTTTACGTTACAAGAATTCAGAAAGAGCGGTTCACAGATAAGAATGAGTATGCAAAACTCATAGGTTCATACAAAATAACCGGTAGGGAAGCAGGGATGATCAAGCGGGGAGCAATAATAATGCATCCACTGCCAAGGGTTGATGAAATTTCCCCAGATGTGGACAATATGAAAACTGCAAAATATTTCAAGCAGGCATATTACGGGGTTCCAGTAAGGATGGCCCTTATATCCATGATTGCAGGTGATTAATATGGAAAAAACACTTAAAATATCCAAAATAAAGGAAGGTACAGTCATAGACCATATCGATGCAGGAAAGGCACTGAAGGTCCTGAATATACTGGGAATAGATGAGTCAAATTCAATCAGCATAGGAATCAGGGTTCTGAGTGGGAAGATCGGATATAAAGACGTTATAAAAATAGAAAATAAATTCCTTGAGAAGCTGGAATTAGATAAAATTGCATTGATTGCGAATCAGGCAACCATAAGTATAATAAAAAACTATGAAATTATAGAAAAATTTAGTCTGGATATGCCAGAGACATTCAAGGGTATAGTAAGATGTGACAATCAGAATTGCATTACCAATGCCGGTGAACCTGTAAAATCAGAATTTAAAACCGTTGAAAAAAATCCTCTTGTAATTAAGTGCGTTTACTGTAAAAAAGAGATGTCAGGGGAAGAAATACTGAGAAATATATAAGTTTTTAAATTATTTAGATAATAATAAGTAACCACCGGAATTTTTCCATACCTTTTTGCTGTTCATTTTATCTATGGATTTATTTTCCAGGCGGTATACAAAAGTTTCATATTCTCCCCCTTCCCCTGCTATGTTTATCCCATATTTGTTTTCAAGGTCTTTGAGATGAAGAAAATAACTTACATCTATTGTTGAACCCAGATCATCAACCGTGAAACCCTCGGCGGAAACCGACACTATCATAGCTTTTATATTCCGAAGTAACAGCTGTTCTATCACATAATCCTGTTTTTTCCTCCATAATGGGGAATAGACAATAGTTCTGGATCCATAACATAGCTTTTCTATCCTGGTTTTCTGATAATCTGAGGCTATCGCCCCTGTTACTATTGCATCCATTCCTTTCATGGAAATATCCTCTATATATCCTTTATATTCACTTTCAGGTATGTATCTGATAGGAAATCCAAGAAGCGATGCAGCATATTCAGACATTTTTGAATTCGGATAATGGAACATCATTGAATATTCTTCAGGCACAACAGTAATCCCGTATTCTATTGTATAACCCTGCTCTTCCGCAATCATGGCAGATAAAAATGAATCTTTTCCCCCTGAAAACAGTGCAACAGCTTTCATAGAGATCATTTATCAAGAGTTACCCGGACTGTAAGCCTGTCATTGTCCTTAAGATTCAATTCCCTCCTCAGGAATTTTTCAGATATAATTTCTACGATATCTGTGTAGCTGCTTCTTTCCGGGAATATCAACCATGCGGCGGTTCCGTCTATTTTCCCGTAGAAGCATTTGACCGCACCAAATGTTCTTTCATTGTCCTTGAAACCATTGATATGTATACCCTCAGCACTTCTTATTCTTCTCAATATATTTTCATACTCAGGGTAAATTTTGATATTCAATGTTCCAGGATAAGGTTTGATCCGTAGCTTATCGCTGAACTGATCCATATACCCTTTCTGGGAAATATAATATTTTCCTTCACCCAAGCCACTCTGTATCTCTCCCTTCAGCTCGAAATCCTGCCGCATCTTCAGAATAGAGTTTAAATCATTAAGTTCGGAATAAAGGAGGTCTAATGATGCCTCCAGAAGAGTAATCTTCTGCTTTCTATTCTGTAAAGTTCTCTCTATATATTTTCCATTTGCCAGTTCAATTATAAATCTTGAGGCGGTTTGCTGACTTACGTTGAGTTCAGTGGCCAGTTGCCCTGATGATATATATACAGTATTCCCTGATCCAGATAATTTCTTTAAGACCTTTACAGTATTATAGAGATTGTAATCCATATAGAGGTATGTTATTATGTTATATTTATATTATTTTTCTAATACGGAAATCAAGAAAAATGGAAAGATTATTGAATCCATATAGCTCCTTTTAAAATTGAATCCTGTGACCACCACTCAACGTCATGCATCTCACACCCCTATTCCTCAGAGTTTTCAGAAAACGTTTATCATTTGTTAATACAAAGGCATTCATATGTATTGCAGTCATCATAATGCAGAAATCTCCTTCACCGCTTGAATGCACGTACTCGAACCTTTTGCTGTATTCCAGGGCTGCCCTAGCATACCACTTGGATTTTCCGAGGCCGTTCAATTCCACTACCACACATTCAGGAACTGCAGGCGATACTGGTGGAATCACACCCTTTAACTCATATTCAATGTCTATCTTATTTCTTATTGCGTAAATCAATGTATTTGTATCAAGAAGTACTCTGTCCATTATTTTACAACTTCCCCTATTGCTATATTTTTCCTGATCTTTTTGATTAAAACTTTTACATGCTCTCCCTTTTTTGTACCCGGCACATAAATTGTAAATTCACCATAAAATGCATGACCTTCACCGGACCGGCCGATCTCATTTATGGTGACAGCATATGTTTTTCCCTCTGATATCTCCTCCTCATTTTCCTTAATTTCTCTTGATGCCTTGATGGGGTGCTCGGCACCACATGCCTTACATACCAGTAAATATGTGCGGCCAACCTTCTCTATTGTTGTATCCGGGGATGAGCATTCATAACACATAACATATGTTGCCATATAAGCATTTAATTTATCATTAATCTCTTCTTCCCGGAGCTTTCTGTTGATTACCAGCCTTCTACCAGATATGTTTGCGCCGATTCCAAATTCCTTTGTAAGATATTTTACCAGATCTTCAGGGTTTCTATTTAACATTTCCGTAATATCAAGAAAGTTTCGTATTATTGTAGCCTTTCCTTCATATATAATCTCCGGTTCGGGAACCTTTAATCTTTCCTCTGTATGTGTCTTCGAAGATAGTACACCGGATGCATCATTTAATAATTTATTATAATCAAAGTCCATAAGATATAATTTCAAAGAGGTTAATTAATATTGTTTTATTTTTTCTTTTTAAAATTAAATGTACAGAATAATATTAAATATTACATTTTAAAGATAATACTTAGTTTATTTTTTTTAAAATACCTATTTTCAGGCACCATCAATTAATATATATATTTTATATTTTCAATTAATATGTACAAATATACAAATATGTCCTTACAATCAATAAATTTATATATAACTATTCCTTAACTTTATTAATGAATGAGAAGAATGAAAAGTTGACAATACGAATCTCGGATGATGAACTTGAAGAGATAGATTCTTTTCTTTCATATAATAGCAACTTTTCCAGCAGATCGGAATTTATACGAATGGCAGTTCTTGAATACATTTCAATAAAGCGTGTAGGCATTATAACCAAGAATAACAGTATACACCCAGATCCTTTAATAGAAAAGGCAGTCAGCAAAATGGTATCTGCAGGTTTTTATAAAAGTGTAGACGAAGCATACGAGCAGATAATAAGGGAAGCATGGAGAAACAATCTAATTTCTGCTATGCTGAAGAATACTAATGACGAATATAGTAAGATAGAAAACATACTGGATGGAGAGAAAAAATATGATAAACTATGAAAATTTATTAAATTTACTGGAAAATACTGATATCAATTATTTCAGTATAGTATCGGACAGCCGTGAAGTATATAAAAATTTAAAGGGAGATATTACAAAGGTATCAGATCTCTTTGCAGTGCAGAAACTGGTTAATAAAATATCTTTAGAAGAATATTCCAATAAAAAATATCAGAAAATTGACCAGGATGATAACATAGTAATAGAAAAACAATTAGAACATGACAGTTATAAATTTACCAGAATAGGTTCATTCAAAGATTTAGATGAGATAATGTCAACAGCTATTTCAATACCTGCAATGTATGTCTTTATCGATAGTGGAAACACATTTGAAAAGTTTTCACAGAACCTTGATAACAGGGAAATACCAAACGTGCTTGTAAAATACAGACATGGGCAATTCCATGTGGGCGAGAAAATATTTTCTTCAATAGACAGGCTGGGAAGTTATATCATGAAGAAATATTATCTATGACCTTTCCATTGATTACCGAGACATATATATCTTCAAGGTTATCATATTTTTCCACATAATTTATTTTTAACCCCTGTTTCATCAACTCACTTATAATTTCAGCGTTGCTGAAATTTTTATTTTTCTCGATAATAAAGACATTCTTATCACGAGAATAATTCTTAACCTTATCGCTGATTATATTTACATTATTTTCTGCAGTAATTTTCAAGAGGTCTCTCTCCGGCGACATGGCAGAATCATATTCTATTTTGCCATTGTTTATAATTATAGTGCGATCACATAATTCCCTTGCCTCGTAAATTAAATGAGTACTCAGGAGCACCAGATGATCCTTTGCCAGGGATTTAATTATATTCCTTATATCGACCATTCCCTTTGGATCAAGCCCAAATGTAGGTTCATCTAGAACTATTATATCCGGATTTCCCAGCATAGCTACAGATAGTGCGAGCCTCTGTTTCATGCCCCTGGAATAATTACCTGTTTTCCTTCTAATAAAATCATTGATTTCTGTAAGTTCTCCAAGGCGTTTTACTTCTGATGCAAACTCACTCTTATTTAATCCTTTAATTCTGGCAGTAAATTGTAAAATTTCATACCCGGTTAGATAACTGTAGAATTCTGGCTGCTCTATGAGCGCCCCGACTGTTTCCAGTGCCTTCTCCGGGTACATAGCCACATTGATATTATTGAGTTCAACTTTTCCTTTTGAAGGTTTTATAATATTTGTTGTTAATTTCAGCATTGTAGTTTTGCCTGCCCCGTTAGGTCCAAGGAGTCCTGTACACCCATGCCCCTCTATCTTAAGATTGATTGAATCCAGAGCCCTGATTTTGCCGTAATTTTTTGTAAGCCCATCCATGTATATTTCCATCATGACACCTCCTTTTTCTCAAACAATAATAAGGCTATTGCAAGTGATATAACAGTATATATGACCATGACCATGGCTGCGATTACTATGGCGGAGAAAGGGGCAGGATTAATATCCAGATGGCTTATGAAAGGGTTCTCTACGTTTACGTTGATATATACCCTTTCTATTATACTGCCGGCTTCATTAAGAAAATAAACAGGTGTATACTTATAAAGGAGCTCAACTATAAATGAACCCGCCTCGAATACTATGTAATAAATGACAAATACAGTAATATATGCATATGTATTCTTATTGAATATTGCACTTATAAGAAAGGTAACAGCCATTATGCTTAGAATGAATAATATAAGCATTGCAAAGGACCGAAGAAAATATGTTACAGGTATGGTGCCAAGCAGATAGGTAAGTGTTATCAATTCGAATACGAGATATATCCCTATAATGAATAATGTTACCGTAAAGGCAGCAAAATATTTTCCGAAGAATAGTTTATATCTATTTATGGGCAACGGGAATATATAGTAAGCAGTTTTATTTTCTATCTCACTGGAAATTGCCGGAGAACCGAAAAATACCGATGCAAAGACAGGTATATATAATAAAACCAGTGTCCACAGATAATAAAACACCTCAACCTTTATGGAACTTGAAAAAACCTTGCCTCCCAGGAATGTGGGAAGATCATTAATATATTTGAATGAAAAATAGGACATCATGGCTCCGACTATAACAATCAGGAATAGCATGAGAAAGAAACTTCTAGATCTATAATAGTTTTTAATATACTGTAAATAAACCGTGGACATCTTCGACATACTTATACCTATAGACTCGTGGTATTTAAGACTTTAAAGATAGCCGATGCATCTTCCACTCCTTTATACAGTTTTATGTGAATCATATTTCCGGATATGGTAATATTATAGAGATTTTCTGTGATAGTAGTTAAGTTATTGTTATTTAATATTTTTTGGATGAAATTTTTATCGTGATTCAGGTCAGTGCGGTTGTCAGGCATTATATTAATATAAGTCATGTTAGCAGTAGAGTTCAAAGTTATATAGTTTACTGTGGGTATTGCATTGTTTACCTTGTAGTATAAGGAAATATTTGCAGACTGATCAAAGTAGCTTTTATATCCAATGGCATCTCTTGATGTCATATGTGTATCGATTGAATAGTTGATTGCATTTTCCTCTCCGAATACCATTAAGTTTCCAGATGCTTCATATGCAAATATATTAATTGTGGTGTTCAAAAAGTTCAGACTTTCATTTCCCTTTACAACGTTTCCCAGCAATGCTGATAAACTGACATTTTTAATTTCATATACTATAATGTTGTCGTATGTAAATGTCCTTATACTTGGTCCAGATTTATTATTCCCAGTACTGGTCAATGAGTGACCGGTTGGATTTGATGAAGCATTACTGGCTCCAAACAGGGAAGTTTCTGATATATCTGCTACAATTCCTGTGCTGTTACCATCAAGAAATATATAATATTCGGTACCATTAGAATGCACTGTAGCAATCATGCTGGAATTGCCCGGTATATACTCGAATGGCTGAACAGATGCTGGAACATTGGATTTATTATAATATTCGTATGCAAAATACGCTGCAGGTGCGATTATTGATGCAGCGACAATGATAACAACTATCTTTGTGGTTAGAGGCTTCATAATATACATATTAAAATCACGGTAAAAAGACTTTTCTAATTTATAAATATTAATATATTAAACCATAAATTATAAAATTCAATTGAATGAATATATTAAATAGAAAAAAGTAATACTGGTAATAAGCTCCGGTGGTGTAGCCAGGCCAAGCATTAGGGACTCTCAATCCCCCGACTCGGGTCCAAATCCCGGCCGGAGCATTCCTGAAATCACTCAAATAAACAAAAGTCAAATAATCTTGATAGGGAATCAAAAATCCAGTCATTGTACTTGTGGATGAAATAGGAATAAGACTAAAATACAGATCATTTTCTATGAAACTCTTTGAGTATATCTAAATCGATAAAATTTCTTTATTCATACCCACGGGAGCTTATATATTGAATCGGCTTAAAAAAGCTTATAACCTATTAAGCATTAATATTATTATGATAAATTCTACCAAATATAATAAAATAAGTGTGTATATTAGAAAAGACGAAAAAGCTGTAATAGAGGAGAAAGCTCTGATGGAAGGAGTGTCTATATCAAGATACCTTGTACTGGCAGCTTTACACAATGACCTAAATTTTGAAAAATCAAAATAAATAAATTTTTAAATTTTAGGTATTTTTGAGTTTTTTGTAGAAATATTGTTATATATTTGAAAGTATTTTAAAAAATTGAGAAATTATAATTATATTGTCAAATTAAATATATATGGTATTGTAACCCATAAAGTTTATATATTCCCGATGTCTCTATCCTTAAGAGCAAAAATGGAAAATGTCAAAAATATTCAGGATATAGATATAGAAAGTAAGAGTAAGTTAACAAGAAGTGTTGGACTCGCAGACATATTTTTTATGTCGTTCGGAGGCCAGGCACCTTTTCTTTCGATGTTAACATATGCTACCGCAGCCTTGATACTTACACTGTTCTTCTCTCCAATTGTGCTTATCATAGGAACTCTTGTGGTTTTGATCAACGGGGCAGGTGTTTATTACCTATCAAGAAAACATGATGAGGAAGGCGGATATTTCAACTACGCTTACAAGTCATTATCACACAGATTCGGGTTTGAAACAGGCTGGTTATACCTCTTCTATTCACTGCTGTATGCTGGCGGTTACATTACCGGGTCAATATTTGTACTGACATACGTTGTTTCACCATATATAGTGATTCCACCACTGGTTGCATTCCTGATAGTGTTTATTCCCACGGCAGTATTTCTTTTACTGGGTATAAGACCATCCTCGAAATATGCAATCTTTTCAGCAAGCCTGGAATTAGTTGTTCTCGTGGGAGTTATAGCAGCAGGTTTTTATGGTGCTCATTTTCTGGTATATAACCCATTTACCAGCATCCCATCTCCAGCAATAATATTCCTGGGAATCTTATTTGCTATTGGTATACCTACAGGATACGGTGCTATTACACCGGTTTCAGGTGAGGTAAAAAATGCGAAAAGGAACGTCGGAAAAGCGGCAATTCTTGTAATAATTATAGGAGGAACCCTTGAAGCACTGGTCCTATATTCCTTAGTTGACTATGGAATTGCCACACATTCATTCTCAGCCCTTGTATCATCAAATGTGCCGGTTATCACCATAATGGATAAGATCGCAGGACCAATTGCCTTACCTTTATTATTATTTGCTGCAATAAATGACGGAATTCTTGGTTCTCTGGCTTTTCTTACAGCGTTTTCCAGGAATCTATACGCCATGTCAGAAAGAGGAGTCATCAGCAAGGCATTAACCAAACTGCACAGCAAGAGAGGCACACCAGTCATAGCAGGAATAATAACCTTAATTGCGGCAGCAATAATACTTATGCCTACTCTGGTCTTTGTAAATGCGTTTATCATATTTCTGGCTTTAGGTTCAATTGCAGGACTTGGCAATCTGATGGTTCATCTGACAGCAAACTTCTCATTGTTTAAGGAAAACCTTATTAGAGCACAGAGAAGAATAAGAGAATTGGGTATTGGAGTTCTAGGAATAATAGTATCAGGCTTCGTTTTCATGTACTCACTCCTGACATCAGATACATACATGATAGAACTTGTTTTAGGCTTTATAATATTAGGGTTTATAATACTTGAAATGCTGGACGCTCATCAATATGTTAAAACACATACAGAGGTTAACCAGTAATATTTTTTAATTTTATATATTTTAAATGTTAAGAAAGTCAATTGTATTTTTATTGGATGGTGAGAAACCAAGTTAAATTATAGATATTATGGAGTTTAAAAAATATGAAGGTGAGATTAAATGGAAAATAATAAAAATAAAAGCATGGATAGCAAATTATCATTCCCAGAACTGTTTTTTATATCTTTTGGAGGTCAGGCACCTTTTATTTCACTGCTAACGTTTGGAACAGTGATGATAGCTATGGTTGGAACCGCGGGAGCATTTGCCATGATGATTGCAACGGTTGTAGTTTTCTTCAATGGAATAGTTGTTTATTTTCTTTCCAGAAGATACCGCAGGAGTGGAGGATATTATATATATGCATTATATGGATTATCCGGCGGTTTAGGCATAGAAACAGGCTGGTCCTATCTGTTATATGCTCTTGCCTATGGAGGTACATTGCTTGCCGGTGGAGCATATGTACTCTCTTACGTTCTCGGCATCAGCCAGATATTAACAGTATTGCTCGTTTCCCTGCTTGCATCCACAATGGTAATAGCTGGAATAAAGGTTTCAGCAAAGTATGCAATGGTAATGTCTACTATAGAAATGATAATAATAGTTGTATTATCCATAATATTTCTACACAGCTCGGGCTGGCATTTCTATGATCCTGTAATATACTCACCATACCTTCTTGTTGCAGTTATATTCGGCCTTGGCATCCCAACCGGTTATGGATCAATTGCTCCACTGGGAGGTGATGCAAAGGACAGCAAGGCAATTGGGAGGGCTGCGATTACAGTAGTTATCTTCGGAGGACTTCTTGCAACCCTATTCTTTTATTCTCTGGGATCACTAAATTTCACAGGCAATCTGATCATTTATCTCATAACCCATTTTGGCATACTGGGAATAATTATAGTGCCAATAATAGCATTGAGCGATGGAATCTTGGGCGGCATTGCCTATATACTTGCCAATTCCAGGACATTCGGGGCAATGAGTGAGGATGGAAGATTCCCAAAAATATTTTCAAAAAAATATAGAGGGAAACCTGTATTTTCAGAATTGCTAATAGCAGCAATATTCGTTATTATCCTGGGAATAATGACACATTTTATGGGATTATATGCTACCTTCTTGGCACTTGGTGCATTAGCGGGATTAATGAATTTGATAATACATTCCTCTGCAGATTTTTCCCTGATCAAAATTGCCACAAGAAAAGCAAAGAGGAGTATAAAAGAGTTGACTGCTGGCATTGTTGCAGTAACCATATCAATATTCATACTGGTAGATTCATTGCCCGGCATATCCCTGATAATACAGTATATCTTCTTCGCCTGGATAATAATAGGATTCCTCTATGCGGAAACCTTCGCCATCGTCAGGGAAACCTCTAAAGATATTCCCCAGGTTTGATTTTTTCTTTTGATTATTTATTTTTAAAAAAATACAATATATCAATGCAATCTGGAAGCCACGAGTTTCAGTAATCTTACAGCCTTTTCTGGAGAAATTTTTGAAACTGCTCCCTGAGTAGAAATTGCACAGTTATTATTTCTCATTTCCTCAAATGAAATTGTATTGCTGGTAAGATTATGAATATCCCTGAGAATATAATTCATACCTTTCTGCTTTTTCACAGCAATACTCTCATTTTCAATTCTATCAGTATTCCCGAAGAACCATATTTCTGAAAAGTATATTTTTATGGGTCTATAGCCCTCGGGTGTAAAAGCACCGTCAGAGGGCTCATTCTCAATAATTTTCTTATCAGAAAGGATGCCGGCACCGATTATGCCAGTTTTTATTCCAGGATCGACTGGCAGATACTCCTGCTTCATAGCATGAAATAGAAATACATCCCCGATTTTAAATGAATCATAGGCTCTCTCCGTTTTATCATATCGCCGGAAACCCCATGATTTTAAATTATATGTTTTTAACCAGTCACATGGAGGGCCCGTAATTTTTCTAATATCTCTTGTAACTGCATATTCAAAGAATTCATTGCTATCCATAGGCAATTATCAAATCATTGCCAATATATTTTTTCCTGACAGTTTGCTTTAAAA
>JAKAAT010000049.1:5767-11827 GCA_021802205.1 Thermoplasmata archaeon | reverse complement strand
TCTTTTACATCAGGCATTTCAGTAGATTTTATTCCCATCTGGTTCATCATTCTCCTTACATCTCTAGGATTCATAGGGATTAATTATTACTTCTTTTATTAATTTTTACGTTTTTATTCCATACTATTTCAGGATAGTTTGTAAATTTAAGCGTCAGTATTAAGCCTATCATCGATGCGGTCACTTCAATAATAATTGTATAAATTGGTATGGTAATGAATTTTAATAGAATAAATGGCACAGGGAGGATGAATATCCAAGAGAAGAAATTGGCAAATTTGTAAACATAATATATCTCGCTGCCAGGAAATTTTCTGGTAAAATATTTCCTGTACCCTGGAAAAAATAACGCAATAGCGGGCAATATTAAAACCCCATCGAGAAGGTTAATTTCTGTATTTTTTATGGATATGATAAATCCCATGAGCAATAAAAGTGGAAATATTGCAGTGAATGATATACTGTAATATATTCTGGCATTTATAATACTTCCAACAAATAGTGCAAAAAATGAAACGGCGACAATTTCCAAGAATCTGAAAACCATAAAATCAATATTTTTGTTCAATGCCAGTACAGGAACTGTTATGAGTATAATGCCTATTGAAATGAATATAAGTATATTTATTAAAATTGCATAAACCATGGTCCACATATTCCTTATCCTTTTAATGTCAGTTATGGAAATAACATATCTTTTCAATTTTTTAACTATAGTGGTTTTTCTGTAATTTATATTCATATTTCCGGATAACTGGGATAATATTGAAAAAATAGTAATTGCAATGGCCAGTACGGAAAATATGTATATTATTCTAATTTTAACAAAATATTCTGAAACTAAAACAGTTCCCATAATTGCACTGGTATATAAATAAGATCTGGTCTCTTTTAAGGAGCGCCCATTCCTACTGTAGTCTATAATGGAACTACCCATGGATATTATAGCAGTTAATACAATGATTAAAATAAAGTCTCTAGTATAAAGAATAGGCATAATTCCAATTGAAAAAAATATGCCTGCGAGGAGAACAGATCTTTTCCCCAGTATTTCTATCAAGCTTCCGGATATGAGATATGAAATATAATACACAACTCCGAAGCAGACGAGAACTAACGGGAAAATATACAGTTTCATGGATTCTGAATAAATATAAAATGGAAATAAAAAAAGTAATAAAATCAACATGGAATTCTTCAGTGAATTTATTATATCCATCACAGCAGTTCTGTTTAAAACTTTCAAGGTAAGTGATTATCATAGCTATATATTAAATATTTCCGGATTTTAGCACCATTTCAACTACCATTAACGGTTTTCTATTTCTAATCGATATGAAATATTATATTAAAACAATTCAAATATCTCTTTTCTGTCTATAAAAGTTTTTATTACTCGCTTGTATTATGTTCTATGCAGGATGAGGAATCCTATATTGAAAAATTAAAGGAAGATAAGGTAGAGTTTTTGCAATTACAGTTTACAGATATTGTCGGCTCTGTAAAATCACTGACGATCCCGCATAATAGATTTGAGGATGTAATTTACAATGGTGTCATGTTTGATGGTAGCTCAATTGTGGGGTATAAGCAGATTGAAAATTCTGATATGAAAGCTGTACCTGAATTATCATCCTATACAATACTCACAAATGAGAACTATGCCGGGAAAACAGTACGTTTTATCTGTAAAATATTCAATCCGGACGGAACCAGATTTGAGGGCGATCCAAGATATATCCTTGAAAAACAGGTTGAAAGGCTTTCCAGAGAAAATAAGAAAATTAACATCGGACCTGAACTGGAGTATTTCATATTCAATCAGGATGAGGAAGGTGAGCCTACAATAGAACCCAGTGATTACGGTGGATATTTTGACAAGGAGCCACTGGATCGATCATTCACTGTAAAACAGGAAATAATTAGAAAATTAGAGGGATTAAATTATTTCCCGGAGGCATCGCATCATGAGGTAGCATACGGGCAGCATGAAATTGACGTTAAATATTCTGATGCCATAACAATGGCAGATAGAATAATAATGATAAAAAGCGTTGTAAAGGAAACAGCCAATGCATATGGATATTACGCTACCTTTATGCCGAAGCCCATAAGAGGGGTTAATGGCAATGGAATGCATGTGCATCAGAGCATATTCTCAGGAGACGAAAATCTGTTTTACAAGGAATCTACAAAACACGGATTAAGTGAGTATGCAATGCATTATCTCGGTGGAATATTGAAGAACGTGAAATCAGCATCCATGGTACTTGCATCAACCGTAAATTCATATAAAAGGCTCATTCCCGGGTATGAGGCCCCGGTATACATTGCATGGGCAAACAGAAACAGGAGTGCACTGGTAAGAATACCGTCGGCAGCCCCGAAGGGAAAGAGACTGGAGCTCAGATATCCAGACTCAGCCGGAAATCAGTATTTGCAGTTCGCGGCCATAATAGGTATGGGTTTGAACGGCATTGAGAATAAGATAGACCCACCGGACTCAATAGAAAAGAATATTTTTGAAATGAGCAGTAACGAAAGGAAAAATTATGGCATAGAGTCCATGCCAGGGTCACTGGGGCAGGCCATAACGGCATTTAAGGAAAGTAGCTTAATGAAGGAAATATTCGGTGATTATATCTATAACAATCTTATCAGAATCAAGGAAGGTGAATGGGCAGAGTTCAGGCAGTATGTAACGGACTGGGAAATTGATAAATACCTGGATATTTATTAATTTTCAATAAAAGTCTCATCTGAATCAATTATCTCCATTTTATCTATATGCATTAATCCTTCAGGTATATATTTATATCTTTCCAGTAAATCCACTTTGCCGTGTATTTTAACAATTTCAAGGGGAGCTGCCATTGACATCTTTCTCTGACTTTTCAGATTTCTGATTTTGTCTATTACATTTATTATGTAATCAATTTCCTCTTCGCTGTACAATAAACTATAATCAAATTCCGGATAACTTTCAAGTGCTATGCTCGATACCCCCGGATTCATCTGGTGATACAGTTCTTCTGTTATAAATGGCATAATAGGAGAATACATCTTCAGTACATTTTCCATTATATAGAATGCAGTATACAGTGTTTCTCCCCTTCTATCCGGTTTTGATGCCTCACTTTTTATTATTTCAAGATAATTATCGCAGTAAAGGTTCCAGAAAAATTTATCCAGAGCTATCCTGGCTTTCATTACTTCACTGTTCTCCATGTATTCAGTTACTTCCTTTACTGTATGCTGCATTTTTGACATTATCCATTTATTTACAGGGAAATTTATATCTGTCTTTTCAGGTATCTTATTATCTGATAGGAGCATTATAAGTTTCAGGGAATTCTCGAGTTTAATAACAGTCTTCCTTCCACGCATTAAGTCCTGCTCCCTGAGTTTTATATTCTCGCCCTGCATGGTGGTTGATGCCCAGTATCTCAATGCATCTGCACCGTAGGTCTCTATTATTGACTTAGGCTCCACTATATTGCCCTTGCTCTTGCTCATCTTCTGGCCGAAAGGATCATAAACATTGCCGCTTATAATTATTTTTTTCCATGGTATTTTTCCATAATGAAGGTACGATCTGAGTATCGTTGTAAATGCCCATGATGTTATTATATCGTGTCCCTGGAACCTTGCATCCATGGGGTATAGATCCATATGTTTAATATGTGATAGGTACAATGTTGGACTCAGAGAGGACGTTGCCCATGTATCCATAACATCTGTTTCCGGTGATAAATCTGAAGAACCGCATTTAATACACTGCCTTTTTTTATCATCAAGCCTCGGGTCCACAGGCAATTCATCCCGACCGGCAAATATTATTTCACCGCATTTATTGCAGTACCATACAGGAAACGGTACCCCGAAATATCGCTGCCTGGATATACACCAGTCCCATTTTAATCCTGTTACCCAGTTATTGTACCTGGTTTTCATATGTTCAGGTACCCATTCAATTTTATTTCCAAATTCTATTAATTCGTCCTTGATATCAAGGTCTTTTATATACCACTGCTTGCTGATGCCTATCTCTATGGGTGTTCCGCATCTTTCATGTGTATTCACAGAATGCTTTATTTTCTCTATTTTTATCACATAATCTTTTTCTCTTAGCATGTCAAGTATGGTTTTTCTGGCATCCTTGATGGAAAGATTATTTATTATTTTCCCGTCATTGATCTTATTATTTTTAAGTATTACTCTTGCTTTTATTCCATATTTTTTCCACAGTGACAGATCATTCTGATCTCCGAAAGTGCATAGCATTTCGGCACCGGTGCCGAACTCCCTATCAATGGATTCATCCGCTTTTATTTCTACCTTATAGCCATATAGCGGTACCTCTACTTGCTCGCCTATCATATGGCTATATCTGCTATCATCAGGATTTACAAATATGGCAATGCATGCTCCCAGCATTTCAGGCCTGGTTGTTGCTATTTCAATCCCGTTAAAATTTAAATAAACAAGTTCAGTGTTGATTATGGCATCCTTCATCTCTATCTGTGAGATTGCTGTACGGCATGTGGGGCATGTTATATATGGTGCTTCGTCTCTGTATGCTCTTTTCTTTTCTACAAGCTCCATGAACATTTCCTGCGATAATTTTATAGAAAAGTCTGAAGATGTATCTATATAATTTTTGAAATCGGCACTCAATCCCGTATCATACCACGCCTGATAGAGACCCTTTTCGGCTTCTCTACTTACTTCCTTGCATATTTCTATATAATCTTTCAGTGGCGTGTTATCAATTGTTACTTTTCTTTCCTTTTCCACAAAACGCTCAGTGGGAAGGCCGTTATCATCGAATCCCCATGGATAAAATACATTAAATCCCTTCATCCTCTTGTATCTTGCAATAAAATCCTGCTGGGGATATGAAAAAGCATGGCCAACATGCATTTTTCCTGAAACAGTTGGGGGTGGCGTATCTATAGTATAATTTTTCTCTCCAATCTTAAATTTAAATATGTCATTACTGTACCAGTAATCTTTCCATTTTTTTTCATTAGCCACTGTATCAATCATACATCATCTTAATGTATCATCCAATAATATATTTTTTTGTATTCATTTTGCGGTAATACATGTTTCGTACATTCCGGTTCAGGTAATGTCTTTTATAGTATCCAAAATCCTATTCCTCTTATTTTTTATAGATGAAATATTGGTATCAACTATCTTTTCAATAAATTCAAAATCCGTATAAGTTGTTATATCTGAAGGTTCATAAGGTTTTAGCTGTTTTCCGGACTTTATCATTTCTCCAACGGCCCTGTATGATTCTTTCCAGTTTCCGCTGGAGTTGAAATTCAATTTTGAATTATATGTTGCGTATATTGAATTCCCTATAATCTTCTCAGAAGCTTCTCTGTTAAATTTTATTCCTGCAAAGAGATCCGGAAAACCATTCAGTATAGATTTAAGCTCTATCATAAATGGAAGAATTTCATCCTTTAATACCTGAAAATCCCTGTGGTATCCAGTGGTTTTGTTTATGATTCCTGAATAAAGAAGATTCATGAGAGATACTGACTTTGCGGCATACCCTTGGAATATCTCAAGAAAATCGGGATTTATCTTATTTGGCATCAAAGAGCTTCCGGTTACATAGCCCGGTGGTAGTACTATAATTTTCATTTCATCACCGCTGAAAATAATCATATCCTGGAATATTCTTGATATATCTATGAGAAATGAATTTATGGTGGACATTACCATTATATAATTATCCGGATACAGCATAAACGAAAAGAGAGGATTTTTTATGTTTTTATCCATGCCCAGATACGAGGCAACCTCCGTAAAATCAACATCAGACATGGAACCGAATCCCGAACCATATCCAAGAGGCAGTTCCTTCAAGTCATTTAAAGTATTATTTATCTTATTAAAATTATAGACAAAGATATTTTTTATAAAATCCAGATAAGTCTGGAATGTTACCGGCATGCCCTGCCTGTAATGGGTATACCCGGGCATGATGCCATTCTGTTTAATCTTCTGGATTCCCTGGAGTGTGCTGTAAATAAGTTTTTC
>JAKAAT010000049.1:0-5667 GCA_021802205.1 Thermoplasmata archaeon | reverse complement strand
ATTCATCTTTTCTACTATTTTCTCCAGATCGTATTCAGTCCCATTAATAGCATACGGAATTCCGTTTGCGAACTCAAGATCCACGGTTTCACCGTTTCCAGTTTCCTCAAGCGGTGTAACCCACTCATAAACATCATTTTCAAGGGGATTTTGTATATTTTCTATTGTAGAACCTTCAGCAGACCTGCCCCATATATTTTCATCCACTGAATATTTTCCGTCTTTCGGTATTTTTATTCCGTTCTTCTTTGCATAATTTATCTCATCAGGCCTGTTCATATTCCAATCCCTGACCGGTGCAATGACATTGATGTTTTCATCAATTGCCTTTACCGTAACCTCGAACCTTACCTGATCATTTCCCTTCCCCGTGGAGCCATGGGCAATGGTATTGCAGCCATATTCAGTGGCATAATATACCGCCTTTTCTGCCATGAGTGGCCTGGCTATGGCCGTAGAAAGTGGATATCCTTCATACATGCCATCGGCAAGAATTTCTTTTTTAATATATTTATCTGCAAATTCATTTTTTACATCAATAACTATTGCGTCAGAAACACCCAAAGATATAGCTTTTTCCCTAATTTCATCAAGATTGCTATTTCCTATATTGAGTGTTAATGTTACAACCTCTTTTTTCATTTCCTGCTGAATCCATTTAACCATAACAGAGGTATCAAGTCCTCCTGAATACAGTAATAATACCTTATCCATGGCAGAATCATATTTTTTATATATATGATATTTTTCGTGAATATTTACTATATTAGTGGAATTAATCACATAAAATATGTATTAATGTAAAATTTTATATTATAAATCTATATATCATATTATGGAAAGAATTGCCAGGGGAAATGTGGAAACTATGGTCAGGGATTATATCAAAAAAAATCCGGAACTCATAATTTCCATGAGAATGGGAATACTGAATGTAAGCAAGCTATCTAGAAGAATAGCCATGGAAGAGAAAGGTTATAATATAATTTCCATAAGATCCGCGCTGAATAAAATTTTTATGGAAAATTCTACCGCAGACACAACCCATATTGATAAACTTCTATCGGAAAGCAAGATTACTCTTCAGGACAAAATAATGGTAATTACTGTGGATAAAAGGATAGACTCTCTAAATTTTCTATCGGCAACATATCTTACAGATTCGATCGTGTACATAGTTGATGAAACCAAAAATAGAAAACTTGATCTGCCAAAAAACGCCATTGTAGAGAGGAATGTTAGTTCCCTGCATATATTCTCCTCTATGGAAATAGTCAAAACTCCTGGTTTTGTAATGAAAATAAACGAAAGATTGTTTTCATATGAAATAAATGTATTACAGCTTATTTCATGTTCAAACGAAACTATAATAATTATAAACAGAAAAGATGCAATCAGGGCATATGAGGCCCTCATGAATCAATAAAAAATTATTTTATTTATTCGTTGTTAACTTTTATTACACTCCACGGGCAGGCTGTAACACATGCCATGCAGAATATGCATTCAGATTCCCTTACAGGGTTTGATTTATCTGTTCTGTATTTTTCCCATTCAGGAGTCCCCTTTTCTACTTTCTTATCATTACCTGTTCCTGAATTTCCGGGATTTAATTTCCATTCAAAGAGATCAACCGGGCAAACATCCATGCATGCTCCATCGGCAATGCACCCGTCCCAATCAATGGCAACAGTTGTTCCGTGTATGCCCAATTTAGTAGGGTATGGTTTTCCGTTATCATCTGTTCTCTGCATACCACCTGCCCTTACCTTGAGTCCATCCTCCTCACCTGTTACCGGGTAATCTTTCTCGTCGCTAAGGAAATTCTCATCTATATGTTTTGGATCAAAATCCACATCTTCTCTCTGTACCACTAATGTCACCTTTAAGGAGTAATGCTTTATGTCTTTAAAAGATTTTTCCTTTTCTATTAAGTCAGTTATAAAAATACCATATTCAATTCAGTATAAAAATATATAAACCTTTATTTAATAATGTAATTGTTATACATGGAAAGGAAGATTATTGACCGGAAGTCACAGGGAGAATTCGTTTCCAATTTTTTGAGGCAGATTAAATTCAGAAGACCTGAATTCAGGACAATCAATCCACTGGGTGGATTTACCTCTCTTATTGATCTCGGAAACTTTGCAGTTTCTTTTAATAATGATGGTGTGGGAACAAAAACAATTATAGCTGAGGAGGCAAATAAATACAATACTATCGGTATAGACTGTGTTGCCATGAATGTTAATGATGCTATAACGGTAGGTGCAGAACCTATTGCCATGCTAGATTATTTATCATTGAAAGATATGGATAATGAGGTAGCAAGGCAGCTTGGAATAGGTTTTAATGTAGGTGCCCAGATCGCAAACGTTAACATAGTTGGAGGAGAAACAGCAATAGTTCCAGATCTGGTTAAAAATATAGATATATCAGCAACATCTCTTGGCATTATTCAAAAGGATCAGATAATCACAGGAGAAAAAATTTCTGAAGGGGATTTAATTTTTGCCCTGAAAAGCAGTGGTTTGCATTCCAATGGGTTCACAACAGTAAGGCAGATAATGAAGGATAATAACGTTGATTATCAGGATCAGTTTCCGGGGGAAAGTAAAACCGTTGCCGATGTCCTTCTGGAGCCAACAAGGATTTATGTTAGGGAAATAATGGACGCAATGAGCATTGTCCCATTGAAGGGGCTTGCAAACATTACTGGTGGCGGCATAAAAAATATTGCCAGAATGAAGGATATGAAATATGTTATAGAGACTCCATTTGAACCTGATAACGTTTTTTCACGACTAATGGATATGGGCAATCTTTCATTCAGTGAAATGTTTGAAATTTTCAATATGAGTATGGGATTTATTGTTGTTATAGATCCAGAAAACAAAACAGATTTTCTCAATATAATCAAAAACAGGGTGCCTGTAAAGGAGGTTGGCCATGTTGAAAATGGCAGTGGAATTATTATACCCGAATACTCAGTAGAAATGCACGGGTATTACTAATTTTTTTAGTTATCTATTATACAATTACCTTAAATTTTTAATTATCTTACACTATATTATGAAAGTAGCATGCGTAGTAGATGAAGATAATATGTTAAGCCCGCTGGAATATGGTAATTCAATATTCCTGATAGATGATGAGACAAATAAGATAGAAGAGTATGAAAATCCCGGATTCGGAAGAACGCATGGCGGAAGAGAGGTTGCAATGGCAGGTATTCTTTCCCTGAAACCTGACATGTTTGTTGTTACTGAAAACTCTCTCTGCCCAGGTTCATATAATATGTCTCTTGGAAGAGTAAAATACGTGGTATCGGAAGAAAAACCGATTTCAGACGTAATAAAAAATATGAAAGAACTTGAAAGCAAGGCAGTTGAAGAACTGGAGCCCATGCTTTACAGGGAACATTAATTTTTTATTCTTTGTCAAATTTTTCTATGGCATCAAGGAGGCTATTCATCTCCATAAGTGCCTGCGAACCATACATGAGAACGGTCACATAACCAGTTTCCATTAATTCTTTTTTTGTTGCCCCTGCATCCAGAGCACTTTTTACATGATATGAAATGCACCATTCACATCTTGCAGCCATACTCAATGCAAGTGCTATCAGTTCCTTCTGCTTTAAAGATAGAGAGCCAGGGGTCATTGCATTCTGCATCAGATCCATGAAAGATTTCATAAACTCCTTATTATCTTTTGTCGCTTCCTGCATAACCCTGCTTACCTCTTCCATTTTCTTTTCGGGGTCCATTCAATTCACCTTCTCGAATTTCAAATACCATGTTTTGCTTCCGGTTTTCTCCCTGGCTATGGCTTCTTCCAGTGTTCCAGGTGCTGACACAATTCCATCCTCTCCTGGTTTCCAGTTGACAGGCGTTGCCAGTTTCCTGTCCCAGTTCATCTGCAGGGCCTTGACAGTACGTATTATCTCATCCACGCTTCTTCCAGTTTCTGCGGGATAATAAATCATCAGCCTGACATTCTGATTAGGGTCTATAATAAATACGCCGCGTACTGTTGAACCGGTTTTCTCATCCATCATATTGTATTCTTTTGCAACCTCTTTGTTTATATCCGCTATTACCGGAAATGGAATTTCAATGCCAAATTTATCCTTGATATCCTTCATCCATTCTATATGACTATAAATACTATCAACGCTCAATCCTATAAGTTCGACATTTAATTTTTTGAATTCTCCATATCTTCTGGCAAATTCCATAAACTCTGTTGTGCAAACCGGTGTAAAATCCGCCGGATGCGAAAACAATATTACCCACTTTCCTTTATAATCTTCAAGGGACACTGGACCTCTTGTCGTGTTCGCAATGAATTCCGGTGCCTTCTGGCCTAAATAAACTGACATATTATCACCTCTTATTGGCCATATAAAAATTCTATAATATCATTGTTCAAGATGCAAATTTTGCACCTATTCGTTTATTTTTATACAGTAAAATCTCTGTCGTGTATCTGAAAGGCATATATTGATCTCTATAAGCCTCATGGCATTTAATTTTTTAACAGAATACAGAACAGATCTCTTTGATAACCCCGTACTTTCAATCAACTGGCATAGCCTGGCGACCTTGAACTGCCTTAATGTGATCAAAACCAGCCTTGTAGACGGGGTAAGTGCTTTGAGTTCCTGTTCCATGACGTTATAGCAATAACAGCATTATTATTTTTTTGTTCGGTGCAATATTACTTACAGTTTAATTTGTGAAATATAATATGATAATGTGCTTGAAGAAGACTATAGAACAGTCAGCTGTGGAGGCGATCCCTTTAATTTTCTTTTATCTACAATAAAGTCTATCGGAATTGAAATAGGAAGTGGCGATACTGTTAAACTTATGATAATGGAAGAGAAATTCAAATATACTGACGAAATTTTTAAAAAGATAGCTAAATATTCAAAAATGGAATTAACAAATATCGTAAGGGAAAATGGTGAGATATATTTATTTTTGAGTAAATCCCCATAAAAGTTTACAGTTAAAAACTTCAAATTTACCCTATACCGGTGGAAATTTATGTACTGAATTATAAAATTACATGCACCTAAAATTTAAAAAATATCATTTAAATTATATTATTAATATAATATTTAATAATATATAATTAACCTAATTTTTTCCAATTTATATGGTTTTTAATAGTCACAGGTCAATTTTGATATTTTTATAAATTTACCTTTAAAAAACTGGTTATTTTATTCGCATAATGCCATATTTTTCTAATGCTGGGCAATTATCAAAACGTTTATATCACAGATTGTAATGTCAAGTATACCAATAAATGAATGCACTTATTAATTTAACATTAATAAGGAAGGGCGAGGTTAGAAATAACCGATGATACCGGATAATATAAGAGATATAGATTGTGTATCATACAAACTGCTTGGGGAATGGTTTTGGTTTGAGAACTGATGAAGGACGTGCCAAGCTGCGATATGCTTTGGGGAGGTGCATGGAGCCGTTGATCCAAAGATCTCCGAATGGGACTTCCTGTTTATACACTCCGAAAGGAGAGGGAACCCCGGGAATTGAAACATCTTAGTACCGGGAGGAAGAGAAATCAATAGAGATACCGTGATTAAAGGCGATCGAAAGCGGTAGAGGGCAAACCGAATCTTTTCTG
>JAKAAT010000105.1 GCA_021802205.1 Thermoplasmata archaeon | reverse complement strand
TCTGCATTCCCCTGCCATCATAGAGCAAATTTGCCTTTATAGCTTTCATAAAGCAATATTTTCATATTTAATTTAAATTTAACTTCAAAATATGTTCATTGAAAATTTTAATCCGGATAAAGATACAAGAAACACACAGAAATGTTATAATTAAAAAAATGCATTAACCTTTATGATTTGCGAGGATCTTGGATACATGATACTTTACAGCAGATCCGGGCATTCCAAAACATTGACCCATGAGGAAACAGTGGATCTATGCCATAAGGCCCAGGATGCGGGAATGGATCTTCCAAAATATATAATGAAGGAGATCATGCGTGATTTAAAACTTATAAAGTTCAGATATGATAATGAGTGATTTTATTCCTTCAAATCAGATTCTCTTTTAAATATAACATGCTTTATATACAGTTTATGCACTTCATCCGGGGTATAGCCTGCCCCTGTAAGAATTTCCTCATTTTTATTTCCAAGCAATGGTGGGGGTAATCTTATAGTTCCCGGAGTATCTGATAGTTTGAATGGTGTTCCCGGCAAAGTAATATCTCCATTATCTGTATGCATATTAAGAATCATTTCCCTGAATTTTATCTGATCGTTATTTACTGCATCGCTTACGTTATTAACAGGTGCGCACGGTATGCCGGCCTCAGAGAGGATTTTATATATTCCAAAAGTTGTTCTGCTTTTCAGAAGTTCATTGATTTTAGACTCGAGCATCGCCCTGTGGCCCACCCTGTCCACATTGGTCCTGAACTCCGGCATCCCCAGAAGTGAGGGATCAAGTGCATTGCAGAATTTTTCCCACAGCTTTTCTGTGCCAACAGTGATAACAATATAACCATCTTTGGTCCTAAATGCCTGGTAGGGTGCTATGCTGGAATGGGCTGATCCCAGTTTCTCGGGATTTTTCCCTGTGGATAGATATGCCGTCAGCTGGTGGGTCAGGACCAGAAAATTTGAATCAAGCATGGATAAATCAATGTACTGCCCCTTTCCGGTTTCCTTCCTGCTGTAAAGTGCGGCCAGTATTGATACAGCTGCGAAAAGTGCAGTCGTTATATCTGCTATGGGCACACCAAATTTTACAGGAGAAGAATCAGGATTTCCTGTTATGCCAAGAAGCCCACTCATGGCCAGTATCACAAGGTCATATCCGGGAAGATCCTTCATTGGGCCGGTCTGCCCAAATCCGGAAATACTGCAGTAAATCAATTTGCCATTGATCTCCATTACATCCTGCCTGGAGAATCCCAGTTTTTCCATTACACCGGGCCTGAAATTTTCTACAAGGACATCGGATGTTTTGATCAGCCTTCTGAGAATTTCCTTTCCCTCAGGTTTTTTCAGGTCAATGGATATGCTTTCCTTATTCCTGTTTGTACTCATGAAATAGGATGATATTCCTCCCATATAGGGTGGGGCCCATGACCTGGTCTGGTCCCCCTCCGGAGGCTCAACCTTTATAATTTCAGCGCCGAGGTCTCCAAGAAGCATTGTTGCAAATGGCCCTGACATAGCCTGCGTCATATCAAGTACTTTTATTCCATCCAGTGCACCCATGTTCAATGAATTTTTCAAGCTATTTATGCTTTGGTATTATCCTGAGCCACAATAATCTTTATTAAACTGTTGACAATATTTCCATATGGAAGAAAAGTTCATAGTATTTGGTACAGGCTGCTTCTGGTGCAGCGAAGCCATATTCAAGCTGATTAACGGTGTCACAGATGTTGTTCCCGGATATGCAGGGGGACATACCGAGAACCCAACATACAGGCAGGTATGCACTGATAAAACCGGCCATGCTGAGGTTGTGAAAGTTTCATACAACCCGGAGGTCATAAGCCTCAATGAAATTCTTGATTTATTTATGGCAGCACATGACCCCACATCACTGAACAGGCAGGGGAACGACATAGGCACACAGTACCGTTCCATTATATTCTATAATACACCTGAGGAAGAAAAAATTATAAAGGATTTCATTGCAGAAAAACAGAAAGACTACAAAAAGCCCATTGTAACAGAAGTAAAGAAATTTGAGCATTTCTACGAGGCTGAGGATTACCATCATAACTACTTTGCAAACAATCCTTCAAACCCTTACTGCTCCATGGTTATAAAACCGGAGGTCAACGATTTTATTATGCGCCATGGAAATGTTTTAAAGGCTGTAAAGCACTAGAATGGTGTCGATGGGAATTGGGCCTTCACGCTATATTTTCTGTTTTTTAATTCTTCAACTATCTTATTTACCTTCTGTTTATCAATTCCAAGATTCTGCGAGAATGATATATCCACTATTTTTTTACCCGTATTTACTATAATTATCCCGGCGTTTGCATCATCCTTTCCAACCCCCTCACTGTTTCCGTATTTATCTATAAATTTATTGATGTTATCAACGTAATTATTAAGGTCTTCAAGGCTTTCGTTTAATTTCCCAAGTGGAACGCACATGGTTGTAGACCTGAGGCTATGCCTTATATTATATGCAACACAGTTTGCCATGGAAGTTTATAATTTCAATAAATATAAGATTATAG
>JAKAAT010000048.1 GCA_021802205.1 Thermoplasmata archaeon | reverse complement strand
AGGCATATGGCAATTTCTTCAGAAGAATAATAGAGAAGAAGAATGGAAAAAGGATTAAGGCAGGATTCCCGAGATTTAAATCCAGAAAGAGCTATAAGTCCATAACATATACACAATCAGGATTCAAGGTACTGGATAATACCCATATATTTCTTTCCAAGCTCGGAGAAATAAGGATGTTCAAGCACAGGGAAATAAAGGGGAATATAAAGCAATTAACCATTAAAAAGGATAAAGCAGAAAACTACTTTGCAACCTTTGTTGTGGAAGAAAACAATGAGAACAGGAATTATTCAGAAGTTCCATATAATCCTGTGGGAATAGATGTGGGTCTTATCAAATTAATAGCCACCACTGATAATACACCAGTAGAACCACCCAAATATTTGAGAAAGTCAGAGAAAACTATCAAGGAAGCAGAAAGGCTCTATGAACAGGAAAGAGGCAAGGGTAAAATTGGCAAGAATATCCAATCATATATCCAACCAGAGGAACGATTTCTCACAGAAGCTATCCAGAAAAATAGTAAATAATCACAATTTCATAGCATATGAAGACCTGAATATAGAAAATATGATGAAGAACCATAAGCTTGCTAAAAGCATAGCAGATGCTTCATGGGGTGAACTTATAAATAATACTATTTACAAGGCTGAGAGAGCTGGTAAATACTGTATTAAGGTAAACCCCAGGAATACATCTAAAACATGCTCCTATTGTGGTAATATAATAGATGAGCAGACGCTTGATGACAGGGAATACCATTGCAGCAAGTGTGGTCTCATAATGGACAGGGATGACAATGCAGCAGTGAATGTATTGAATGCTGGATTAAATAAGGTATTCAGTACATTTATTATAGGAAGAAACCATAAAAAGAGCAAACATAAGAGAAGAGTACCCACGGACTGTGGGGAATTCATGCCCGTGGAGGAACTGGCCAATACCTTAAGGCAAGCCAGTCCCATAGAAGCGGGAAGCCCCGAACTTTAGATAGGGGAGGATGTCACATGGGCAGGTTTGTAATTGCAATAGATGGCATGAAATTCGGCAATAATAAAATATATAATTATACAGAAAAACTTGAAAATATTTTTACCAGTATAGGAAAAATAATATCTGAAAACGAGGCTGTACTTGTATTCATGAGTGCAGAAAATAAATATGCCAATATTCCGATTATACTGAATATTTTAAATAATTATGACAAGGTCAGATATATAAATGGATATTCCAGGGGCATCATCAATGTTTTCACCAGAGTCGAAGTACGTGAAAATTTGGAGAAAAGTGGTTATCTTGAACCGGTTGATATACTGGAAAAATCATCAGTAATGAATCTAATGGCAGATGGTTATCTTCCCTTGATATTTGCTCCTGGAGCGCCTGTTGTAAAGAATCTACAGTACTACAGTTCAATAGATGGGCATGTACAGGCAAATATATATTCATCATTGCTGGCCACACTTATTGAGGCAGATACCATGATCATAATAACAGATATGCCATTGAAGGCATTGAATCCGGATGATGATAAGAAAGTTGCCACAGTGAAAATAGGCTACAGGGAATTAAGTGAAAGGCATAGTTCAGGCTATTTTGAAAATACTGGCTTTGAATATATGATAATGTCTATTATAAACTTCATTTCTAAGGGGGGCAAGAAGTCCATAATAATACAGATGGACAGGATGGATTCAAAAGTGGAAATAACAAATTAGTTTATCCGGTATTTTTCTTTATTTCAGTTTCCTGAGGATATACAAAACATTTCCTGCATCGGGGTTCGTAACTTTCTACACCGCCTATTTTTATCTGCTCGCCGAACACTTCCTTTCCGTTCATGACTCTCTGGGTGAAAGTGGCATCTTCTCCACATTTTGCACATACTGCGGTCAATGAGTATACCTGATCTGCCCGTGCAATTATTTCCATTGATGTTTTAAACGGTGTTCCTGTATGATTTTTGTTTAAGGCTGCAACGTAAACAATTTTATCCTCACTGGCTATCCTATCAGCAATTTCAGGAAGTATGGAATCATGGTTCCAGAACTGTGCCTCATCGATCCCTATCACATCAACGTTTTTTGAGAGTTCGTACATCTTTTTGACTCCATCGTTATCTGTGTTCAGCACTATGGCGGGAAGCCGCATTCCCTTATGGGTTGTTACGAATGTGGTATCGTATCTTTTGTCGATTTCCGGTTTGAAAAGAAGGGTATTTCGCCCTGCAAGAATTTCCCTTTCCAGAAGTTCGATTAACCTTGATGTTTTTCCTGAAAACATCGGTCCGGTTATGAGTATCAATTTGCCCATGCTGATATTCTTCATATTGTTGTATAGTTAACTTGTATATGTTTTTCACTATGATTTTCAATAGCATTATGGCCATATCATAATTAAGAAAAAACTGGATTAAATGTATTTTAGAAAATATTATCTGGATGGAGATAATAATGAATACATAGGGGATGAATTGATGGAGGCGGAGATAACAAATTTCAGGGAATATTACGATAATAAGATTATAACAGCGTTAATCGGCGTGGAGGCTGACGTTAACAATGTGGACAATATAGGGAGGATTATAGGGGAAAATAAGAATGTTGAGGAGGTTTTTGTTGTAACAGGTGAATATGACCTTATAATAAAGGTGAGATTTCCTGATTATATAGCCCTTGAAAAGTTTATAGTTAATAACCTTAATGGAATACAGGGTATAAGGAAATCCAAAACAATGATGGTACTGTCCATCATTAAGGATATTTATATGAGGTGAGACCATGGATGAAGATTTGTATAATGAAGTTATGGCATTGATGGATGACCTGGAGGATGATTCTTCAATACCAAGAAATGTAAGAAAGATGTCTTCGGACGCAAAGGAAAAAATGAAAGATAACAAGGAAAGCCTTGATCTGAGATGTGCCACTGTCATATCGGAGCTTGATGATATATCAAATGACCCGAATGTGCCATCCCATGGACGGGCGGCTATTTACACTATAATAAGTAAACTTGAGGCGCTTTCAAAATCGTAAATAACTAAATAAGTGTAGAAATTTGATTTTTTATTATATTAATTTTTTTTTGTATAGTTAAATATATATAACATTATAATATTATTATACGATTGAAATGGCACTTTCAGAAGAAGTTAACAAATTAGCTAAGTATTTAATGATGTCCGACATACCGAGAAGTGTGGCATACACCCTGGTATACATAAAAGACAAGGGCGAAATAACCTCGGTGGAAATTGAACGCGAAACAGGTTTAAGACAGCCTGAGGTATCTATAGCAATGCAATGGTTACGGAGAAAAAATTGGATAGTAAAAAGAAATATGAAAAAAGAAGGAAAGGGTAGACCAATTCACGGTTATAAATTATCAAGGGATTTCAACGAGATTCTAGAAGAAATAATAAATGAACGTGAAAAGAAAATCGATGACATAAAAAATACAATAAACCAGCTAAAGAATTTCAAGGATTAATTATTTGTATTTTTAATCTAAATATATTAATCCAATATAGGCATTAATGGTTATGTCATCCATAAAGGACGGAATATTCGCCGGTCTTAAGGCCGGGGTTTTATACTTTATAATTGCTTCAATAATAAATGTGATAATAATTTATATTTTTATGGGCGAGTTTGCAGTAGCCTACGGTGTTTCTACATCATCCTCAAAACTTTCTTTATTATTCACACTGCTCACCGTATACCAGGTACGTGATATATTCATACTTGGTCTGCTATTCGGAGTCATATTCTCTTTACTGCTTGCCAAATATTTTGAGATTATACCGAGGAACACACTGAATGGGAAAATTAAGTTCATGGTAATAGCATACTGGCTGGTATTTTTTGTAATAATAACTGCAGATAGCCTGGGAATAAGCGGCATATATGATTTGCTACTCTATTTCATATCGTATGTTGTTGTTAACCTATTTCTCTCGCTTTTATTCGGGAAATTTCTCTACATATATAATTCAAGATATATTGTTCAAACACAGTAGAAATAGCCGTCCACTACCTTTACTTTTATATGTGTATTGATCCACCCGCCGGATATTTCACTGTCATCCGGAAAAATTTCTGGCATATAAGGTGTTTTAACCAGCATTTCATCTTTTTCATTGATACGGTATTCAACATAATTCAATGGCATCCCGAATGATCCTTTCCGTATATCATAGAATGGATTCATATGTGTTGTTAGAGTTATGTCGTCTGATCTTCCTGTAATCAGAGGAATCTTTATATATTCATTGAATGCCTCCTCTATTTTAATGTCAATAAACGGCATTATGCAGTATTTTACTCCATTTAGATACATATGCTTATCAATTATAGAACTGTACAAGTGGCCATCCCCAACAATAAAATCAGGGTTGTTTTTCATTATATTGCTCATGTTATTAATTACAGTCGCCCCGGAAAAGGATACGGGAAGTGTAACTGAATAAATTAATCCCAGTGGTGTTGAATGTTTAATATTGGAAAAAAATACAGGTCTGCCATCGATTTTGGGCATCCAGTAGTTTAGGATGAAAGTTAGGGATATTAGATTTTTCATGTTAAATTTTAAAAGCTTATTATTGCTGTAAAACATAATACAGGATTTTTCCGGATCTTCGGTCCTATTGGATCTTTTGCCACTATATATAAATTCATAAAATTTGAGGACATTTTCACTGTATATAACCCTTGAATGGTATTTTATACTATTTATTACCGCCTTTCCAAGTGTAAGAAAATCTTTGGGATCTGATACAATATATTTTACATTCTGTGCTGTTGCCCGGTGAATTAACCTTTTACAGATTACTATGACCTTTATTTTATGATCTTTCACATAGTTATTTATTGTTATCTCATCGGCATTTACATCAATTATCAGAACCCGGGCGCCTATTTTTATTGATGAGATAATTGAGATAATATATTCCGGTGTAAAATCAAGTAAAATGCCAACTGTATCGCCTTCCATGACATTCAGCCTGTGCTCCAGGTGATATGCCATTGAATCCACATATGAGAGAATTCTGGAATATGTAATATATTTATCATAAAAAATCATTACGGGCCTGCTTCTACTTACTTCAGTATTTTTACTCAGCAGAGTGTATATTGATAAATCAGGTATGTTAACAGGTCCTTTAATAGCACCAATCATTATATTATAATGGCAGGATGGTTTTAAATTTTATTATTCAAAATGTATTTTATATTATTTATTACATCCATAATACCATAATAATATCCATATTCTCTATACGCCATATCACCGCATTTTTTATTTATATACGAGGCGGCAACTGCAGATCTAAATGGTTGCATTCCTCTTGATGATAAACCTGTTACAATTCCAGCCAGGGCATCACCGGTACCCCCCATGGCCATCCTGCTATTCCCGCCACTTGAATATTTGGTGTTTTTACCATCTGTTATTATATCAGTTACACCCTTTAATAAAACAGTAATACTGTATTGACTGGCTATCTTTACTGCATTTTCTACTGTGGCTTCCATGCCGGTAAAAGCCATGAATTCAGCGCTATGCGGAGTGATTATTGCATTTCTTCCGGATATCCTATCTGGTGAGAGGACCCTCAGGGCATCTGCATCCATAATTAGTTGCCCCCTATAGTTATCGATAACGTAATCCATAATTTTCATGGAGGCATCAGTTCTGCCCATTCCCGGGCCTATCAGTATTGACCCAATGCCATCCAGATCCTTTCCGTTAATTGTATCCACATCATAAAACATTATTCCCGGGTTGCGGGAAACTATAATATCTCTGTTGAACCTGGATGAGAATACCTTTACAAGATCGGGACCGGTATTGTATGCAGCAAGAGAGGCCATAAGGGCAGCACCCGGAAATGTGTTTCCCGCAAAAATTCCCACAGTACCATTCATACCCTTATGCGCAAGAGGATTGAATTCAGGAATATATACCAGATCTCCGGCTCCAGCGGATGTTTTCACTGACACTGGTACTCCTATGTCTGCAATTATTATTTTTCCACTATTTGACTGGCTCATTTCTGTTTTTTTATCCGTAAATGTAACAGTGAAGTCAGACTTTACAGCCACTTTTGATGGGAATCCAGATGGTATATCTATGGATACAATAGTTTTCCCAGATCTATTTATGGCATTGATAATTTCATCATATGGTTTCCGAGGATCACCTTTTATGCCTATTCCGAACATGGCATCAATTATAATATCACTGCTGGATAGGAGATTCTCAAAGTCAGAAATTCCATAATAGTCACCTTCATAGTCATTGATCGCCCTCCTTGCCTCAGGTGTTTTTAGCCCTGCCACACCTTTGAGTAAAATAATAGAAACTTTATAATCTTTCTGTAATAACTGAGCACAGCATATTCCGTCACCTGCATTGTTGCCAGTTCCACAAACAACAGTTACGAATTTTCCATGGGCAAATGTTTTTTCAATAAAGTCTGAAATAGCTTTACCTGCATTCTTCATGAGCAGATAGGTATCTCCGTATACTTTAGAATAATTAATATCTGTAGACTTTTCATCAAGATAATCCATATTTAAATATTGAACTTCAATACTTAAATTTAGCTTTAAAGTCAGAAAATCATCATATTTAGCCGGTAATAAAACAGTAATCATTTATAGTAATAACATATATTATTAATTATGTCAAGAATAGTAATGCATGAAAGAAACAAACCGTATATGTTAAAGGTTGGAGACAAGGAACTGCACCTGTGTGCATGCGGACTATCTGAGAACAAACCCTACTGCGATGGGCACCATATGAAAACAGTAGATGAAGGCGACAAATTATATCTCTATGACCATGAAGGCAACAGGATAGAGGTAAGTTCATTCTATAAAAAAGAGTGAAGTTTTACCGCTCAGCTTGCCCGTCATTAATCATTTTTTCATTTTTGTATAAATATCATCATTGCGGCGTTTACTTATTATTTTCTTGTATATTAATCTTATAAATATAAAATTAATAATAATGGGGCTGCCCGAATTTGAATCGGAGTCTCAGGCTCCCAAAGCCCGTAGGATGCCAAGCTACCCCACAGCCCCCTGCATGTACAGTTTAAAAAGGTATATAAAATTTATATTTATTGCTTTGGTGCTGCACTTTTCTTTTCTTCAGGGCGCTTCGGTATAAGCCCTGCTATTCTGTGGTTTGAAACATAGCCATAATATATCATCATCAGAACAAGCCATAAACCACCGAAAAGAGAGATTAGGAATGCGAGGTATTCCATGGATGAGTCTGTTGTAACCGCAGGTATGTATGCAGAAATATTTGCATTACCGAACACGTAAGGATATTCTCTCAGTTCAATGAATGTCAGTGCAATGATAGTAATAAGTATTATAAATGGCTTATACGATGCAATACTATTTGTCTGTTTAAATGCATAAAGTACGGGTATGATTAAGGCAAGAACTATTGGTATTACTATAAGTGCAGAATTTACTGTATAATCTTTTGCTGTAATTGAATAGTAAGATGGCATGAATATTGCAAGTCCTATTATCACAAGCATAAGTGGTAAAAATCTACCAATTGCAGAATTTATATCTGTAAGTCTGTAAAATACCATGCCTATACCGTTTGCTAAGATCAATGCGCCGATGATAAATCCTATGACACCAAGATTAGAATAGAATACACTAAAATTTGTGTAACTGAAAGAATACGGTATGGCCGATTCTGTTCCGAATCCATAGAGATGCACTCCGTAACCACTGGATATTGCTGCCAGTATGGATAAGGCCATGATGCCCATTATAAATGTAGCAATAGTGTATACGATATATAACTTTCTCTCATCGAAGTGCTTATTTTCATGCCATACAAACTCTGCATATATGATAAATGAGTTTCTGACAACAAGGAAAAATATGAATACTGCAAATAAAGGAAACAGTGCGTATGATATGGATGGCATAAGGGTAGGAATAATATTCTCCATATCAACAAGCCATAGCACAAAGAATGTTCCAACTACTTCCCAGACGGGAACAATGTATGAAAGAACATTAATTCTGGTTTTGTCGCTCTTAAATTTTGTCGCTATAGGAACAACTGCCATTAATTCTGTTGAAAACATGGTAACCATGGAAGCTATTACTACCATCAAATATAATACATCAAAATTTATGCCGTAAAGTAAATTAGTCATTCAGTTCACCTCATCCCTGCCTTTGCTGCAACGCCCTTCCTGCTCTTTCTTTCCTCTTCCATTTTTATATCGTCCTCTCCAAGTTTAAGGTCTTCCTCAACGTTTGAAAGTTTCATTACCTTTCCTGCGAAGTAGAAAGTCACGGGGAAGATAATTATGTAGAATATGATAATAGCTATACCCAGTGGAAATACTATTGGAGATGTTGATGCTGCTTGGGCTATCGTCATGGTGCCGTACTGAGGGAGACCATGAATTACTAACAAGTGGCCATTCACCATTACACCGCCTGGTGTTGGAGACCTTATAATATACGGTACCCTCCCAACTTCGGCGGTATACCACCCATCTTCCATAGTAAATACTCCCATGATTGCAACAACGATGCCACCTAGAAGTGTCAGTTTATTGCTCAGAGGATCTTTCTTTCTGAAGTACTGAACTACCACATATAACCAGTAAAAACCCATTAAAACTCCAAATCCTACCATAAGGTCAAGAGTGTCATGAACAATTGACGGAGGCCATACACCGTAATCAGTAACTCCATTATACGTGGTTAGTGGTATCAACCCCGGTATGCTACCCTTACCGAATGTTGTTGGGAATGCCAGTAATGACTGGGCATATGGAAGGGAAAGAGAATATGATAACTTATGATTAATGAGGACTCCAAAAAGACGTTCCGGGGCCATGGTGGCAAATGATGTCCCAACTGTAGCATGTAAATCTAATTCCAGGGCAGTATATTTTATTGGCTCTATTACCATTAAAGTCGATAATTCATCGGATCCTGTAATTCCAAGATATATTATATCAAGTATCATGAATACCGCAGCTATGTTTATTCCTCTTCTATAAATCATTTTTTCAGGCATATTCTTTGTCTTCATGTATTTATATATGAGATAGCCCAGTATCATGGCAATGCCTGCATAGTATACTGCACCAGACATATGAAGTTCTTCTGCCGCCGTTGACGCAGTAATAAATGGCGCAAATGCGTTCACATCTGTAACCTTTCCTGTAGTCAGATATGTTGCCACGTTAAATCCATTTGGCGTGTTCATCCATGCATTTATTTCGGTAACTGTGAAAGCGGATAAGTATGTTCCTACGGTAACTGCAAGGCTCAAACCCCAGTGTTCCCACCTGTTCTTGAAATCCTTCCAGAAATATACATACATTGGAAGGGCTATGGCCTCCAGGAGGAACGAAAATACTTCCACATAGAATGGCCCCATGGAAACCTCCCCTACTAACTTCATGAATGTTGGCCAGAAAAGGAATAACTCCATTGCCATGACAGTTCCCGAAGCGGTGCCCACAGCGAAGAAGATAACCAAGGCTTTTGATAATTTATATGCTAGCGTATCATAATATTTATCCTTCTTTTTCAGTGCAAGGAATTCTGCAATTGTAACCATAATTGCCAGGCCCATGCTAAGGGATACCAGCAGTATATGCGAAGAGATTGTATAAGCGAACATTGCACTATCCCATACAGGGTATGATATGTTGAACATGTTTATCTTTATTAAATTACAAAATCATATTTAAAGGTAATTTTGTACTGAGAGATACATAAATTACTAAAGTATCATTAATATGAAATTTTTTTCATGATGATGGAATTAAAAAAATAAATTAAACTATGGTAGGTGTAAATGGCTTTATGATATTCTTATCTGCAGCTCTTTTATAATACAGATTTAATGCCTGTCTACCCTTCTCTCCGAAATCAATCGAAAGATCGTTTACATACATCAGGATAAATCTCTTTTCCAGTTCGAAATCATCATATCTTGAATATTTCATTGCATATTTTACAGCGTCGTTCTGATGTTCCTGCGCATATTTTATTGAATTTTCAAAATCTTTCTTATATTTCAGTTTATCCTCCAGAGGCATATTCTTTCTTATTGCATTAAATCCCAATGGTATTGGCAGGTCTCCTGCGTAATCCTTCCACTTATCATAGAGTTTTAAGACAGGGACAAGACCCTTATCCTGAAATGTTAGCTGCTCATCGTGTATAATAATGCCTGCATCAACCTCATCATTCATAATTGAATTAACTATCTTGTCAAACCTGATCTCCTTGAATTCTCCGGCTTCCGGGGCAAACATTCTGTATAACAGTTCAGCAGATGTGTATCTTCCGGGCGTGGCAATTATTTTACCCTTCAGATCCATATTCTTTTTGGCTATTACCAGAGGGCCGTAAGATAATCCGAAACTGGCTCCTGATGTGGTCAAATCATATATATCTGAAACATGCATATAGCCATTTGCCGATATTGCGGTTACATCGTATTTTCCGTCTATGGATTCTTTGTTGAGTGTTTCTATGTCCTTTACTATCTGTTCATAATCGAATGATGTTTCTATTTTATGTTCGAACATTGCGTAAAACATGAATGCGTCATCCGGATCTGGTGTGTGTGCTATTATCATTTTCATAAAATATAAATTACAACATGGTTAAAAGTGTTTTTTATTTATTTTAAAAATGAGTATCTAAAAATTTATAAATATTAATCTAAGTTCACTAGGAACTTATATCCATACTCGATTATTCCACTATCTCCATCCTGCCTTATCTTCCTGAATACCATGTGAACCTTTGTTCCAATTTCAATATTTTCTTCTCCAGAATCCACTATCTGGGCTGTTATAACCGGGCCCTCTGACAGTTTTATAAGTGCCAGTACGTAGGGAACCTGCCTTTTAAAAGACGGTGGGGCATCATGAACAACTGTGTATGATATGACCTCCCCATTGCCGCTGAATTTTATCTTTTCCATTTTTCCTATGGATTCTCTGTGGCATTTGGGGCATATATCTCTCGGCGGAAAATACGAATTCCCGCAGTTTTTGCACTTATACCCTATAAGATTGTATCTATATTCTGTTTCTCTCCATATTCTTGATAGTTCCGTCATTTTATTCACCCAGTATATGAATTATTGATGATGCCCCTGTTCCGGCCATATTATGTAGCAATGCATACCGTGCATCCTTTATCTGGTTGTCTCCAGCTTTTCCCATTAACTGACGATAAGCATCAACTGCCTGACCTACTCCAACTGCACCGTATGGGTCTCCCTTTGCCTTCAGCCCACCTGATGGATTCACAGGCAAACGCCCCTCAAGTTTAATATCATCATATACCATTTTGTTTGCCTTACCTTTTTCTGCAAACCCGAGGTCCTCAAGCTCCAGTAACCCGTATATTGAGAAAGAATCGTGCACCTCCATGAATGAAATATTATCCCTCTTTATTCCCGCCTTCCTGAATGCCTTTTCGGCGGCCAGTTTTGTGGAGGTCAGTGTGTATATTGACTGCCTTGATCCCACAGACAGATAATCTTCTGCAACTGCCGAACTCAGTATATGCACTCCCTCCTTCTTGTTCTTCTTCATATAATTTTCAGAGGCAAGTACTACTGCAGCAGCACCATCGCTGAGGGGAGAGCAATCCATCATATTAAGCGGGTCTGCCACTGCTGTTGCATTCATGGCCTGCTGCAGGGTAAGCTTGTTTCTGAACTGTGCATCAGGATTTTTTGAACCGTTCAGATGATCATTAATAGAAAACATGGATAGTGCTTCTTTATCAACGTTGAAATCGTGCATATATTTTCTGGCTATCAGTGCCGCCATGGCAGCCGGAGTGGCACCGAAAAATGCTTCCCATTCACGATCAAGTATTGATGATGACTTTTCAAGTATGTCACTGCCGTGTATATCTGTCATCTTCTCAACTCCTCCGACCACAACAACATCATATTCCCCTGATTTTATAGAAAGATATGCATCTCTCAGGGCAGCTGCACCTGATGCTGTAGAGGATTCTACCCTCAATGCTGGAATTCCATCCGCTGAAAGACCTGAGA
>JAKAAT010000104.1 GCA_021802205.1 Thermoplasmata archaeon | reverse complement strand
GATAAAAATTTTGATTATATCTCCAGATGGGTGACCCTGGGCGAAGTCAGGACACCGGTTGTCAAAATTAATAACGATCTTTCATTTAAACTGGATTACTTTTCACCAACTTATTCATACAAGGATCGTGGTACAAGAAATCTGATTTCCTATATATCCTCAAGGAGAAAGGAACTTAATATAGAAATGATCAATGAAGATTCTTCCGGGAATGCAGGTTCTTCAATAGCGGCATATGGAATAAGTGCAGGCTTTAAAACTAATATTTACGTTCCTTCAAATGCAAATCCGGCCAAACTGAAACAGATTGAAAGTTATGGGGCTCATATAATCAAGGTAGATGGATCAAGGGACCATGTGCAGGAAGAAGCAGAACATGCGGAAGGATTCTATGCTTCCCATATATTAAACCCGGAATTCAGGGATGGCATCAGGACACTTGCCTATGAAATATTCCTTCAGGGCAAAATGCCTGACAATATATTCGTACCAATATCAGCAGGCACATTGCTTTCAGGGCTATATAGCGGCTTAACCCATCTTTATAATTCCGGAGAAATAAGTAAAGTGCCTGTAATAGTTGGTGTCCAGCCGGAGAATATTTCGCCTGTATGCTCATTCATAAACGGAGAAAAATATGATCCTGACAATAACCTTTCATCCATAGCCGATGCTCTAGTAGCAAAACGCCCTGTACTGATGAATAAAATGATTAAAATTATGAATGATGGCAACAGGTGCATTTCTGTATCCGAAAATGAAATAATAACAGCAAGAAAAGAGCTTGCATTGAAAGGGTTTTATGCAGAATACAGTTCGGCTACTGTATTCGCAGCATACAGAAAATTCAATTTTGAAGGGTCGTCGCTTCTTGTACTTACCGGAAATGGATTAAAAAATTAGCGGTAATCCTGCCCATTTATTGTATAATAATAGGAAACAGGAATACCTGCGCCTTTCACGGTGAGCGATACCGAGCAATATTTTTCCAGAGACAGATCTATTGCCTTTTTCACAGATTCCGGATCCATATCCCCTTCAAATATGTAATGTATTTCCCCATATTTTAAAAGTTTTGGATCAGTATCCCTTTTTTCTCCTGTAACCTCACATCTATAACTCTTAATTTCCTTTTTCATCTTTTTTAAGATATTGAGCACATCATCACTGCTGCATCCACCCATTGCCAGAAGCAGGAGCTCTGTAGGTGAATGGTATTCGTCATTGCCTACTATAGAATTTTTGAATTTAGTTTCTCTCTTCCCATCATCTGAAATAAACCCAACATCACTATCAAACTTAAACGATACTTTCATATTTGCATATTTATGAAATATATATAACTTTTAACCCACTCATGTTATGAAATGAATTTTATTATCCCTGCAAAAATTTATCCACAATCCCTTTAACAAGCTCCTCAGGAATCCCCATATTGTGAGCCACAATTGATATATCCATAGTTTCAAGATATCCGTATATTACCTTTCTGTAGAAATTGTCAAAGCCCGAGGCTCTCTCCTTTAACATGCCTATTATTGCATCCTTTTTCGATGACAGCAAATTTCTTTCCCTGTCGATTTTGTCTATTTCACCATTTAAATTATTTAATTTATTGACAAGATCGGAATTATTCCCTTCAATATTTTCGTCTCCATAATCAATATCCATTTTCTTAATTTTCATAAAATTTTTTGAATAATCTATAATTATGGTTGAGAATCCCATTGACCTGTAAACTTTCCGCGGTGGCCCCATGGTTGATGGTATGCTTCCATCTGTACATATCAATCCAAGTTTTTCCAGAATTTCAAGCTGTTTATTGATGGCCTGCTGTGAAACCCCTATCATCCTGCTTAATTCGAGCCCATAGGAATTATAATTTGCCAGTGTTTTTAGCATTTCTCTCCTGGTATTGTTTTCCAGTGCAATTAAAATAGACCATAAATCCTCGTCCATGTAAACACCATAAAATATTAAAAATATATTTAATCGATTTTTACTGCCCTGCCGGTACTTTTGTTGTTTACTTTTTTAATTGTTATATCCAGGACGCCATTGGTAAATTTAGCTATAACACTGTTTATATCGACTTCCCTGTCGAATTCTATGTTTTTATAATATTTCCTTGACCCCTTGTCCACCTTAAGTTCTATGTTGTTCTCGTTTACTACCAGGTCAATATCATTTTTCTCGACACCGGGCAATTCATATGTAATGTACACATTTTCTTTGTCTTCGTTTATGTCTGTAAGTGGCTCCCTGAACCCTCCCTGTGGCTCTGCTTTTGGTCCTATTCCATTTCTTGGCACATTGCCGAATTCCTGGAAAACAGGTTTCCCATCTGGCCCCATCTTGTAACTGAATCCGTATACATATGGGCCCATGATTTTGCTGTTCGGTTCTCCTTTCATGATGGATTCCCAGAATCTGGCAATTTCCCTGTTTATTTTCTTCATGTCAAAGCCAAATTCATCATACATGTCGTTAAATATATCATCCCAGTCATCATCTCTTCTTCCATTCATTTATATCACCTTAGTTAACAACCATTGGTTGTTATCTGTATATTATTAACATGTATATAAATATTTATTTTATTTAAATATAATATAAAAATAT
>JAKAAT010000047.1 GCA_021802205.1 Thermoplasmata archaeon | reverse complement strand
AAACACTAACCTAAATTTGAATATTTATACCTTACCTAAGACAAAATTAAATAAATTTTATAATACATTCCCGGATAAAGTTTTATGATTTTAATAATAGCATCCAGAAAGGATGGTGCCAGTATGGAAATGGCAGATAAGATGGTTGAAATTTACCATTTCAGACAGGAAAATTCTGATACTTTTACATACAAAAATTATAAACTTCTTTTCATTGATAACCTTCATATTTATAGTGATATGAAAAATCTGGATGATTCAGTTGAAAGGGTGGTTTTTCTGTCCAAACACTCATCCAGTGCCGGCGTTAAATCACTTACAGTCCATCCTGTAGGAAACCTTAGAAAGGCAGAGCTTGGAGGTTTTGACAATGTAATAGTACCTTCAGACCCAGAGGGAATGGGTGGAGCCCTGAGATATATAAAAGATAATTATCATGAAAACTACTTTGAGATTACATTCGAGGCAACACATCATGGGCCATATCTGGAAAAACCATCCTACTTTATTGAAATTGGCACAACCGAAAATGAGTGGAAAATGGACGGAATCGCAGAATTAATGGCAAAATCAGTAATAGATGGAGAAAATAAAAAATATAGTAACTACGTTGGGGTGGGAGGCGGCCATTATGCACCTAAGATCAGTTCATATTTTTTTGAACACGAGATAAACATAGGACACATAATTCCAAAATATGTTCATGAAACAATATCTATGGAAGAAATAGAAAATACAGTAAAGAAAACACCGGAATGCAGGGGCTTTCTCATGGACGTACATGGTACAAAGGGTAGGGTTAAAGATATGATAGGGATAATAGCGGATAGAATGAACCTTGAAATAATAAAGATATGATTTCCTGGATGTGAATTCAAGTCTCGTGAAAAAGCGTTTCATGCGGGATTGTTACATAAAATATTGATAATGTCATGGCAAACCATTGCATACTCAATGTTTATATAGTAATTAATATTATAATAGTACCAGTGAAAAAAATGGAAATAGAAACTGAAGATAAGCCTCCAGGTAGCCCGTTAATCAGGGATTATGATATAGGCAATTACCTTGGTAATGATAATTTTTTCTTGAAATATGAGGGCATAAATCCTACAGGAACGCAGAAGGATAGAATTTCTAAAAGACATGTAGAGAATGCCATTGAGAAGGGGTACACTGAAATATCTGTAGCAACCTGTGGAAATTATGGTGCGTCCATAGCTTACTATGCCAGAGCAATGGGTTTGAAAGCTGTCGTGGGAATTCCATCCGAATATTCAAATTCAAGACATGCAGAAATAGCTGCATACGGTGCAGAGGTAATAGAAAGGCCCCTTAAATATGAAGAGATGGTTGAATATATAAGAGATGAAGCCAGTAAAAATGGCTGGTATGATGCCAGTCCCGGTTCCCAGAATAAGGATCTGGATATAGCAGGCTACAGTGAAATAGCCTATGAAATTTATGGACAGCTGGGTTTTGTTCCGGATTATGTTTCAGTCCCTGTTGGAAACGGAACAACAATGTATGGTATATATTATGGATTTCTTAAATTGATGAGAAGTGGAAGATCTGATAAAATCCCATCGTTTATAGTATCCAGCACCGATGGCGGAAATCCTGTAATATATTCATTCATGAATGGATTTAGAAGAATCGTGGAACTTGATCCGGATAGTATTGTAGAAACAAAGAGCAATGAACCGCTTATAGCGTACAGATCCTATGATGGCCAAAGGGCACTGGATGTGCTTTATAAAACCAGTGGAAATGCACTATATGTATCGGATGATGATATGATAAATATGTCCAGGGGTTTCAGGGAAGTTGATCATTTATCGGTACTTCCTGCATCTGCTTCTGCTGCAGTTGCGGCCTCGAGATACGCTGGAAATAATAACTGTGTTATAGTGTTAACTGGAAGTGACAAATAATGGAAAAAGCGGTAATCCTCTCAGAAGGATGTTTTGCAACAACATATGGTAAGACTGCCAATGGACTTGTAAGATACAGTAAAAGATATGAAATTGTATCCGTAATAGATTCAAGGTATTATGGAATGGATGCAGGATATGTTCTTATGGGCAGGCAGGATGGCATCAGAATGATAAGTACAATACAGGAAGCGAAAAATCTTGGAGCAACGACCATGATTGTTGGTGTTGCCACCGATGGTGGATATCTTCCGGTTGAATACAGAAAATTTGTTTCGGATGCCATTGAAAATGGAATGAATATTGTCAGCGGGCTTCATCAGTATATCAGCAACGATCGTGAATTCAGCAGATTAGCCCAGAAATACAGGGTTAGGATAACAGATGTCAGGAAAATGTTCAATGGTTATGAATATTCATTTACAGGAAAAATTGAAGAGATAAAATCTAAAAAAATTGCTGTACTTGGAACAGACAGTGCAATTGGCAAAAGAACAACTGCTGTATATCTGAACGATGCAATGAACAGACAGGGGAAAAGCTCTGAATTGATAGGCACGGGACAAACATCATGGATGCAGGGGTTTCCATACACAGTTGTCATGGACTCCATAATAAATGATTTCGTTGCAGGTTCTCTTGAATACATAACCTATATTGCATGGCAGGAGAAACACCCACAGTACATGTTTCTTGAGGGGCAGGGATCCATTTTGCATCCTGCATATCCCGGGGGTTTTGAGATTATAGGGGCAATGAGACCAGATGCTATTATTCTGCAGCATGCACCGAAAAGGAAATATTATGATGGATTTCCGGAATATCCCATAGAGTCTCTGGATAAGTATATTAAAGTACTTGAACTGGTTTCCAATAAAAAGGTAATAGCAATATCACTTAACACAGAAAACATGGAGCCATATGAAATAGATAATGAAAAGGTAAAACTGGAGAGACAGTATGGAATACCTGTTTTTGATCCACTTCAGGAGTTTGAGAGTATTACAGGGGTTATATCAGATTTATAAATATCTATTACATTATCCAGAGGAAAAAAAATGTACATAGATGATGTAATTTCTTTCAACAATATAGAAGTCAGCATAGATAAAATTGAAAAACGCAGGATAACAGGGTACATAAGGCTCGATGATTTTAGTTATAAATTGATTTTCACATATGCAGAGGATATAGAAGTGGACCGGAATATAGCTGGATTAATCCTGACAATGCCGGCTATCAACTACACATATTTCTCCAGGAAATTTACACTGAATTTTCCAGTTACCGAACGGGATATAAAACTTGTAAAAGATTTTATGTTGATCAATGCCCATGAGGTATTTATCAATAAGATAATAAATAGAAGGTATGATTATATCAAACCAGAATTTATCCCGTCAGAAAGCGATATAAACAAAGAAAATGCTAATGGTATAACTGAACTTGTATGCCCGGAAATTGTGAAAGAGAGAGACCCGTGGAATACCCGTAAAGAGAAGGTTGCAATCATGTCTTCCGGTGGAAAGGAGAGTCTGCTTGCATTCGGTATATTCAATGAAATAAACAAACCGGAAAACAATTATGCATTTTATTTTGAAGAATCCGGTTCGCACTGGCTGACAGCTAAAACAGCATATGATTATTACAGGAATAATTTCAGAAATGTGATGAAGGTATGGTCAAACACGGATAGATTCTATCATGAAGCATTAAAACACATGAAAATAATCAAACAGGAAATGATAGATATAAGATCGGATGACTATCCTATTCAGGTTTTTATTTTTCCATTATATATATTCCTGCTTCTTCCATTGATCAAGAAATATAGAATGGGGAATATCATAATGGGTGATGAATTTGATGACCCCCGTGGCATGGAAGATTATAAAGATTTAAAGTATTATTATGGAATATTCGATCAGACACATGATTTCAACAGGATGCTTTCTATTTATTTCCGTGATAAGGGTATAAACAGTGATGTTTACTCCATAGTTTATCCGGTAACGGGCTATGTTGAGGAAAAAATATTAATGGACAGGTATAGAAATCTATTCCTTCAGCAGCGATCATGCCACTCCTGCCATGAAGAAAATGGTGTGATTTATCCGTGCGGGAAATGCTCAAAATGCCTGGGTATACTGCTTTTTATAGAATCTGCAGGTGGAGACCCCCGGGATATAATGTATACTGATACAGACATAAGGTTACTCAGGCGCAGGCTTTTAAAATCACGGTTAAGGCTGGACCCTGATGAGAGACAGTATGCGGAATCGAAACTCGGGTTTTCCGAAAAGGGAAATCGGGAAATAAATCACGTTGCAGGGATGCATATAATGCCATACGAAACGTATGTGCTCTCTGAAGTACCGGAAAATTTCAGGCAGGCGATCAAAAGCATTTTATCTGAATATACTGAGGGCGTATACGAGTTAAAGAGCAACAGATGGCAGTAAGTTCAGAAATAACTTTCCTGCACGGCAATACATTCCTCATTAGTAGTACACTTTGAATAATCGTTCAGCGGGTTAATGTTTGTTTTAATAAAATTCTGGGCCCATGAATACTTCGAGATAATTTCATCCGATAAAGCAATATAACCCATAATATAAAGTGCCGCTGCAAGTGCCTCAAGGGAGGATAGTTTTCCGGGTTTTCCATAATTAACCGGATTAACCGGCAGCATTAACGGAAGTTTCCTACCGTTCTTTGCCCCTATGTTTTCTATAGTGCTGATTCTGTTCCATGAACCGTCTATTACAACAATGCCATGCCTTTCATACAGCTCTCTATCAGAGTTCAGAAGAAAATTTGTGGAATATGGCGTGAGATATAATTTACTGTAAATTTTAGTTATTGGTATATGTATTGCTAGACCGTATCTCTCGAGTTTTTTCATTGTAGATTTTTTAGGATCGTCCTGATTCAGGTAAACATAGAATATTTCCCCCATGAAATATATCAGACAGAATGAAAATATAAAATTTGGTATTTAATATATGGAAATCTAACATTAATCAACCCATGCAGGAAAATTGAACAAAACATCAATGATTGAATACACTTATATAGTATATTTAAACATTGATACAAAAATTTCAGTTTAACGTTATTACTCTATGTGTAAGAATTTTATATCTTAATTAAGAAGTAATAGATAACTTAACAGAAATATTTAAATATAAAAAAATAAAAACAAAAAAATATTTATATTGAAAATTCATAGATTTTTATGGTTGAAAATATTGACAAAGTTAAGGATATAATTGCTAGGGAAAACAGAATCCCTGTCTGGTCCCTACCCACAGCCTTCCTTGGAATTATAGGCCTAGGATATTTCTTCACCTTTTATGATATATCTGATATAGGTCTTGCCATGCCCGCAATAGACCAGCAGTTCAATCTGCATGGTTCTATAATTCTTTTTATAGCACTCTCAGTTGGATTAATAGGTTATGCTATAGGCTCATATATGATTGGAAGTCTCGCAGATATTTTCGGGAGGTACAGATCCATGATTTTAACAATGGCTTTAACTGCTATCGGTTCCCTGGGAGATGCACTTTCCTTTAATGTACCGGAGCTAACTATTTTCAGGTTCATAACCGGAATAGGACTCGGGGCCGATTTAAATCTTGTTTCAATATACATAACTGAATTTGCACCCTCTGCCGTCAGGGGAAAAATCACTGTATTTACATTTCTTATAGGTATATTCGGGCAGGCAGTAACACCATTTATCGGTTATTTCCTTGTTCCTGCATTCCCAACCGGATGGCGCTGGTTATTCGGGATAGGTGCAATAATAGCCTTTATAGCAGTATTTTTGAGGATGGAACTACCTGAATCCCCGAGATGGCTTGCCACAAGGGGAAAGAATATATCAAAGGCTGAAAAGGTTCTGGAGATGATGGAGGCAAATGCCGAAAAGAAGATCGGTAAGCTCCCGGAGCCACATCCTGAAACCGTTATCGTAGAGGAGCCAAAATTTCCCACACTTTACTTATTCAAAAAGCCATATTCAACACGTATGGCACTTCTTATAGCAGTGTGGTTTTTCTGGTACATAGGAAATTATGCGTTTCTGGGAGACGCAGCCTCCCTGTTAGAGGGAATAGGATTTACAGTTGCAGCTGCAATATTATATATAGCTATAGGTGCAATAATTGGTTATCCAGCTGGAGCCTTGATAATGATGTATACCTCCGATAGATATGAAAGAAAGCATGTTATTTTTGCGGCCACCGTGGTTTGGCTAATAGGTATGGTATCCATGGCAACAAAAACCACTGATTTCCTATATTTTGGCTCTTTCCTGGCTGCACTTGGACTCGGGATGTACCTGCAGGTTGCTTATACATTTACAGCAGAAAACTATCCTACAAGGGCCAGAAGCTCTGGATTCGGAATAACGGATGGAATAGGTCATGGTGGAGGCGCGCTTGGTGCAATACTCTTACCCATACTGGTTGCCACCTATTCATGGGCATTCGGATTCGTGTTCATAGGAATTACAGGGTTCATAGCGGGACTTCTTGTACTGATAGGTGGAACAAAGGTTTCAAAGAGAAATCTGGAGGACATATCTGAATGAAACCTATTTTTGGATAATATACAATATTTATTAAATAATTAATATTTTTTCATTATAATTCACAATTAACTTGAATATTTTCACCTAATTAATGACATTTATTGAATGGGAGTTATATCGCATAATGAAAAGATTTATTAAACGATTTTTACTATAGAATAATGCATTATATTGTAGTAACCGGAGGGGTTATTTCCGGATTGGGAAAAGGTACAATAACATCAGGATTATCTTATCTTTTAAAAAATAGTGGTTTTAAAGTTACAAATATAAAAATAGACCCGTATATAAATTATGATGCGGGGACAATGAATCCATATCAGCACGGCGAAGTTTTTGTGCTGAACGACGGTGGGGAAGTTGATCTGGACCTCGGCAATTATGAAAGGTTTCTTGATACTTCACTTACATCTGCAAATAATATAACAACGGGAAAAATATACAAGGAAGTAATAGAAAAGGAAAGGCGGGGGGATTACCTGGGCAGTACAGTACAGATAATCCCACATATTACAAATGAAATAAAGGCACGCATAAGAAATGCCGCCAATGGATATGATATAGCCCTCATAGAGGTGGGTGGAACAGTGGGTGATATCGAATCAATGCCATTTCTCGAAGCTTTGAGACAGATGAGATCTGATAAAAGCGATTCTATGATCTTCGGACATGTTACACTTATTCCCGAATCAGGGTCTGAACAGAAGACAAAACCAACACAGCATAGTGTAAAGGAGTTAAGGGCAATAGGGATACAGCCGGACATACTATTCTGCAGGTCCTCAAGGCCACTGGACATAGATGCGAGAAAGAAAATTTCTCTATTTACAGACGTTGCTGAGAAAGGCATAATTAGTGTTTACGATGTTTCTAATGTGTATTTCGTTCCCATGGTATTGGAGAATCAGGGAGCACTGGAATATACAAGGGAACTGTTCAAATTTGATGATCATGAATTAAATTATACACTTAAAGAGTTTACAAAGAATATAGAGAAACCGACTGAAGAGGTTACAATCGGACTTATAGGGAAATATGTTGATATGCAGGATGCGTATATAAGTCACAAGGAAGCGTTTTCACATGTAACAGGCAACACCGGCATAAAGATCAACATAAAATGGATTGATTCCGATGATTTAATAAAAAGCACTGAGCCGCTGGATGACCTTGATGGGATACTTATTCCGGGCGGATTCGGATACCGTGGTGTTGAAGGAAAGATTGCCGCAGCAAAGTATGCAAGAGAGAAACGTGTTCCATACCTCGGCATATGTCTGGGATTCCAGGCATCCGTTATAGAACTTTCCAGGGATCTCCTGAACTTGAAGGATGCAAACAGCACCGAGTTTGAACCAGGAACTGGAAATCCGGTTATAGATATCCTGCCAGAGCAGAAAGGAATAAAGGATCTAGGTGGAACAATGAGGCTGGGCGCAAAAACTGTGCTTGTCAATAAAGATACAATTGCATATGGAATTTACAGATCAGAGAGAATAAGTGAGAGGCACAGGCACAGATATGAAGTTAATCCGGAATACATAGAAAGATTGGAGAATAAAGGCGCAATATTTTCAGGAACTGATGATGAAAAAATCAGAATGGAAATACTTGAGTTAAAAGATCGCGACAACTATATTGCAACACAGTATCATGCAGAATTTCAATCCAGGCCCTTAAGTCCCTCAAAGGTACATTTATATTTCATAAAAAAATCACTGGAATACAGAAAGGAAAAAAGAGGTAGTATATATGCAGGAAGTACTGAATGATTTGGTAAAGAAATTAAATAATAAGATAGCAAGCGATCAGACGTATGCAAAGAAGTTACAGAACATAACAAAATCCATTGATATTATTTTTGATGATAAGGATTCTTATTATTTCAAAGTTGAAAATGGACATATAACAGAGCCACAGGCAGGAAAGATCGATGCAGACATAACCGTTACAGTAAGTTCTGATGTTTTTAATAAGATATTATCAAAGGAGATCAATGCCATGGATGCTTATATGAAACAGCAGTTAAAAATAAAATCATCATTGATGGATAAGTTATTATTGAGTGATTTGCTGAAAGCGTAGAATGATAGACCATAATCTGGATAATTACAATAAAGCCCTCATAAAGAGCGTTAATGCGTGTTATGAAATAGCTCAGGAGGCAAGGTCTCTGGGCAGGGACGTTTCAACAGATGTGGAAATACCACTGGCCAATGATATGGCAGAGAGGGTTGAAAAATTAATTCAGATAGATGGTATTGCAAATGATATAAGGGAGCTCAGCAAAACAAAGTCCAGGGAGGAAGTATCTCTGGAGATTTCAAGAAAAGTTGCAGAAATGCTCAAGGCGGACAGGAGAATGGCACTTGAGAAATCTGTTCGTGTAGGTCTTGCAATTTTAACAGAGGGAATACTGGTTGCGCCACTGGAAGGAATCAAGGAGGTCAACATAGTTCCTAATGATGATGGCAGCGAATATGTTGATATAGTGTATTCAGGCCCTATAAGAAGTGCCGGGGGAACTGCACAGGCTCTCAGTGTTTTGATGGCAGATATTGTTCGCAGGGAATTGGGCATCGGAAGTTTCAAGGCAACTGATGAGGAAATTGAACGTTATATAGAGGAGATACAGGCATATAACAGGTCAAAGCACCTCCAGTATCTTCCAACTCCCGATGAAATTCGCCTTGTTATAGGAAATTCTCCGGTTATGATAGATGGCGAGGGGAGTGAGGAAGTGGAGATATCGGGACACAGGGATATGAAGCGTATTCCCACAAATCGTATAAGAGGAGGAATGTGCCTGGTGCTCTGTGAGGGATTGATCCAGAAATCAAGGAAGGTTCTAAAGTACACAAACCTCATGAATTTAAAGGAATGGGATATCCTGGAAAGGATAGGTAAAAATAAAACCGAAGAGAAGGGTGATACATCACAGAAATACTTGCGCGATATAATAGCAGGGAGACCGGTTTTCGGATATCCGAACCGGCCAGGTGGTTTCAGGCTGAGATATGGAAGATCCAGACTTTCTGGGCTTGCAGCCGCATCCATAAATCCCGTTTCAATGTACATTGTTGATCAGTTCATAGCTATAGGTTCACAGATCAAGGTAGAACTTCCAGGAAAGGCTGCTGCAATAACACCCTGCGATACTATAGATGGCCCATCCGTGTTACTGAAATCTGGAGAACACAGAAAGATAAGGACAGTTGAGGAGGCAAAGGCCATCGAAGACCAGGTAGAAATGATAACCGATCTGGGTGAAATTCTCATTGCCTACGGAGATTTTCTGGAAAACAATAAAAATCTTGTAACATCGCCATTTACAGTAGAATGGTGGTACTATTATTTACCGGATGATTTAAAAAAATTCGAACATTCAAAACCTGATCAGTTCGAAGCCATAGAAATATCAAGAACATACAATATACCTCTTTATCCAGAATATGATTATTACTGGCATGATTTAACTGTTGATGATCTTAAATTGCTTATTTCCATGATTAAAGATAGTGAAATACGGAATGGGGAACTGTATATCACCGGACAAGCAAAGGATATTCTCATAAAACTGGGTATAGAATTCAAACAGGATAAGGAATCTATTACAGTAAAAGAATATTATCCACTACTTGCATCCACCGGATTTTCTGTTGAAAATGGAATAATTTCAGGAAATGGTACATTTATATCGGACAATGCTCTTGAGGCTGTTAACCAGCTTTCTGGTATAATAATAAAGGCAAGGTCTCCAGTGCGTGTAGGAGCCAGACTCGGGAGACCGGAGAAAGCAGGAGACAGGAAAATGAAGCCAAAAGTCCATGTATTATTCCCCATTCTGAATTATGGTGACAACAGGCGGTCAATATTAAATGCTGCGAAAAATAAAACAGAATATACAATAGAACTCAACGAGAGGATATGCAAAAATTGTGGTAATGAGACCCCATTAACTGTCTGCGAAAATTGTGGTTCGGTTACATACAACCAGAACCAGAACAGAAAAATGAAAATTGACCTGAATAATGTGCTCCAGAAGGCGGAATCGAGGCTCAATATAAGGGCGGATCAGGTTAAAGAATTAAAAGGCGTTAAAAAATTAATGTCAAAAAACAATGCTGTTGAGCCAATTGAAAAGGGAATTTTAAGATCAATACATGATATAAGCATTAACAAGGACGGTACATGCAGGTATGATATGTCAGATATTCCCATAACCCATTTCAAGAAGAGCGAACTGAATCTTAGTTCTGAACAGCTGGAAGCGCTGGGCTATCCAGACCAGGAACTCAATGAAATATACCCGCAGGATATAATAATACCAGAAGATTCTGCAAAATACTTACTTAATGTGGCAAATTTTGTTGACGATTTACTGGTAAGGTATTATAACATGCAGCCATATTATTCATGCCATGATATAAGCGATCTGATAGGTGAGCTTGTAATAGGCCTGGCACCACATACATCAGGAGGCATAGTTTCAAGAATAGTTGGATTTTCGAAGGTGAGCGGTTGCTATGCCCATCCATTTTACCATGCCGCAAAAAGAAGAAACTGCGATGGGGATGAGGATAGTATAATGCTTCTGCTCGAGGGACTTCTTGACTTTTCCAGAGATTTCCTTCCGTCCACAACAGGCGGTTTGATGGATGCACCCCTTGTGCTTACAGTGCTTCTAGACCCTGAAGAGGTTGATAAGGAGGCCATGAACGTCGATACTCTATGGAAATATCCCCTGGAATTTTACGAGGCTACTGAAAAGGGCATTCCACCATCACAGATAGAGAAAATGATGCTTACAATGAAGACAAAAATCGAAACCCAGGGAATATACACGGGTTCAGGCTTTTCCTTTGATACGTCCGATCTCAATGGTGGCGTACTGATGTCAGCGTATAAAACTATAGATTCTATGCAGGAAAAGATAGAAAAACAGCTGGGCCTTGCCACCAAACTTTTATCAGTTGATGAAAATGATGTTGCAGCAAGGGTGATATCATCACATTTTCTTCCAGATATGTTCGGGAATATGAGGAGCTTCTTCACTCAAGAATTCCGCTGCACGAAATGCAACACAAAATTCAGGCGTGTCCCCCTTTCAGGGAAATGTCTGAAATGCGGATCGGATAATATTATACTTACAATACACCATGGAAGCATAGTAAAGTACCTCAAGGAAACTGAGAAGGTTATGGATGAATACAAACTTCCTGTTTATTTGCAGTATCAGATAAGGCGTTTAATAGATTCCATAGATAATACATTTGATGTTGCTGAACCTGTTAAGGTAGAAGAGGCAACACTGGAATCATTTAAATAAACTCAAGCAATAGAGAAGCATGATAGGTTCATTATTTGTAACAGGACCAGCCGGTACCGGTAAATCAACATTCTGCGGAGCATTCAAGGATTGGCTTATACAGAACGAATATGATGCAGTTATTGTAAATCTAGACCCGGGCGCTGAATACCTGCCATATGAACCAGATATTGATATAAGGGAGTTTATTTCACTGAGTGATGTCATGTCCGCATATTCTCTCGGTCCAAATGGTGCACAGATCGTTGCAGCGGACCTGCTTCTTGACAATATAGAAAAAATAAAATCAAAACTTGACCTTTATGATGACTACTATGTGATATTTGATACGCCAGGGCAAATTGAGCTTTTCAGCTTCAGACCGGGAAGCCCGTTGCTAGTCAAATCACTTGCTGATAAGAAGGCCATGATAGCATTTATGGCAGATTCCATGATTTCACAGACACC
>JAKAAT010000046.1 GCA_021802205.1 Thermoplasmata archaeon | reverse complement strand
AATCTTCAAATGGCACATTAATACATGCAGACTTGAACGCATCATACAATATAATAAAAAAAGCAATCCCTGAAGCATTTGATGGGATAGAGGGTATTGGGTTGTATCCAGGAAGTTTAAGCATCAAGGAGATGATAACTTCCAAAGGTGGATGTTAACATGGTTAACAGAAACCATAACCTTATCGTGTAAGCAATATTTTTATAATATTGAAATAAATTACTGGCGATGGATATATACGGTTATATAAAGTCAAATTTCACTGCGGTAGGGCACAGAGGATTGCCGTCCAAATATATAGAGAACACCATGGAATCATTCAGAAATGCTTTTAAATTTACCAATATGGTTGAACTTGATGTTCACCTTAGCAACGATAATGAAGTTTTCGTAATACACGACTTCAACCTTGATAGACTTGCTTCCCTGGATCGGGACATAGAAAGTATGAGTTCAAGAGAAATCCAAGATGTTAACATAGGAAATCAAAAAATCCCCAGATTGATGAACCTGCTAACCACATACAGGGACAAGTATTTTCTTGTGGAATTAAAAACCGTGCATGATGATGGGTATATTATCAGAAATGAATTACCAATGTATACCTTAAATGCGATAAAAGAAACAGGTATGGAAGATCATGTTTGCATTATATCTTTTGACCCGTATGCAATAAGAAGAACAAGGGAATTGAATAAAACTATTATGCTAGGCCTGGATTATGATAGTCACTCAGAAATATATATAGGAAAAATAGACTGTAGTGACCTGAAATCAATGGGTATCTCTTTATATTTACCTGAATTCAAAGATGATTATATTGATAAATTCATTGAAATTCATAAAGCCGGCTATTATGTCCTGCCTTGGACTATTGACAGTCCTCATGAAGCTGAAGAAATATGTAGTGCAGGTTTAAATGGATATCTTACAAATAAGGTGGATGTAATGCCAGGAAATTGTCAATCCCTGAATAAGCAACCTTAATGCTCATATATCCTTATAAGAAAAATATTAATGCTTTTAGCTATTAAGATAATATGGATAATTTCTGGGATATGAAAGCAAAGGAAATAATGCAATCATTCAGTGAAGATAAAAATTATGAGGAATGGAAAAAAAATGTTTTAAATCCATGGAATAATAAGACCGGCTATAAGGATAAGAGAAGAGAAAATTCATCATCCATGCCTGTAAAAGAACTTTATACATCCGGAGACCTTCCCAAAAATGATCAGACCGGAATCGGTAATCCAGGGGAGTATCCATTTACCCGGGGCATATATCCAAATATGTATAGGGGAAGAAACTGGACTATGCGTATGTTTTCAGGTTTCGGAACACCGGATGATACCAACAGGAGGCTCAAATATTTAATAGAAAATGGAGAAACCGGGCTCAGTATAGCATTCGATATGCCTACACTTTACGGTTATGACTGTGACAGCAAAAGAGCTGAGGGTGAGGTTGGAAAATGCGGGGTGAATGTTTCATCATTACATGACATGGAAAGAATATTTGATGGCATAGACCTTTCGAAGGTAAGTACATCCATGACAATAAATGCCCCTGCTGCTATATTGACAGCTATGTATTTCGTTCTTGCAGAGGAAAAGGGTACTCCGCTTGAAAAAATTTCAGGAACAGTACAGGCAGATATATTGAAAGAGTACATAGCCCAGAAAGAGTGGATGTATCCACCGGAAGCCCATCTAAGACTCATCAGGGATATGCTTGTATATTCAACAGAACATGTTCCTAAATGGAATTATATAAGCGTTTCCGGGTATCATATAAGGGAAGCAGGGTCCAGTGCAGTTCAGGAACTGGCATTTACACTGGCAGATGGATTTTATTATATTGAAATGGGCATAAATGCGGGGTTGAATGTTGATGATTTCGCGCCTAGAACATCGTTTTTCTTTAATTCTTCTATCAATTTCTTCGAGGAAATTGCCAAATTCAGGGCAGCGAGACGCATATGGGCAACTGTGCTGAAAGAGAAATACCATGCAAAGGATCCAAAGAGCATGGCATTAAAATTCCACACACAGACATCTGGATACACCCTTACATGGCAGCAGCCTCTGAACAACATAGTTAGAACAACAATAGAGGCAATGGCAGCTGTGTTAGGAGGTACTCAGAGTCTACATACCAATTCATATGATGAGGCATGGGCACTTCCAACAGATGATGCTGTTAAAGTTGCACTGAGGACACAGCAGATAATTGCAGAAGAAACTGGAATAACCGATGTTATTGATCCTCTTGGCGGATCCTATTATCTTGAAAGGCTTACATGTGAAATGGAGGTGGAAGCATACAAGTATTTTTCGGAAATTGAAAAAATGGGTGGGATTCTCAGTGCTGTAAAGTCAGGATATTTACAGAAAGAAATAGCCGATACATCCTATAAAAAACAGATCAGAATAGAAAAAGGAGACGATGTAATAGTTGGAGTAAATAAGTATGTGGATAAGGATGAAAAGCCCATAAACACGTTGAAAATCAGTGATGTGGCAGAGAAAGGGCAGATCAGGAGTTTGGAGTATATCAGGAAGAAGAGGGATGAATCTAGGGTTTCCAGATCCCTCGAGAAGCTGCATAAGGCAATGGAGGATGACAGCGTAAATCTCATGCCATATATAATGGAATGTGTAAGAAACTACTGCACACTGGAAGAAATATCAAATGTAGGGAGGGAGATATTTGGTGAATGGAAAGAGCCAAAAATATACTGAAGCACCTGTAAAGGTTCTGCTGGCAAAACCGGCAATAGACGGACATGATCGTGGTATATTTGTTCTGGCAAAGGCGTTCAGAGATGCGGGTATGGATGTTATTTACGCTGGACTGTTGCCGACGCCGGAGGAAGTGGTCGATACTGCCATCAATGAGGATGTGGACGTAATAGCCCTGAGCCTTTTGAACGGAGCACATATGACCGCATTCAGAAATGTCATGGAAATACTTAGAAAACGTGGCGTAAATGATATAGCTGTGGTCGGAGGTGGAATCATACCTGATGAGGATAAACCTGCCCTAGAAAAGATGGGAATAACGGGGAACTTCGGACCCGGAACTCCCCTCAGCGTAATAATAGATCATATTAAGTTTAGAGCAAGGGAAGTAAGGAAATTGAGAGAAAATGAATACTGATATTCTGGTACAGGGCATATTAAAAGGGGATTACAGGGCGATTGCCCGATCAATCTCCATTATAGAAAATTCTGGCTATGAAGCAAGGAAAGACATAATCAGCAGGATATATCCATACGGTAAGGCGAAGATTGTCGGTATTACCGGACCCCCTGGAGTGGGAAAAAGCACCGCCATAGGTACTCTGGCACCTTTGCTAGCTACACATGGAAGAGTTGCGGTGCTTGCTATAGACCCTGCAAGCCCATTTTCTGGGGGTGCTATACTTGGAAACAGAATAAGAATGCAGGCTGCCCTGAGCAAGAAAGGAATATATATGAGAAGCACGTCCAACAGGCTTTACAACGGAGGTTTATCTGAATACACATGGGACATTGTAAAGGTACTGGAAGCCGCAGGCAATGATTTCATCATACTGGAGACTGTTGGTTCAGGACAGGCAGATGTGGATATTATGAACATAGCAGATATAACATGTGTATTTCTTGCACCGGGTCTGGGAGATGAAATACAGGCAATAAAATCAGGTATAATGGAAATAGGGGATATATTTGTAATTAATAAAATCGATCGTGAGGGTTCATATCTCGCAATCAAGGATATAAGGGAATCGCTTAACATGAGCAATAAACTGGAAACTCCGGTTATTGGAGTCAATTCGCTTACAGGGGAAAACTATGATGAAGTGGTAAAAAGTATACTTGAAATACGGCCAAAAAATCCACGTGAAAAATATTATAAAAAACTTAAAATGGTTGTCATGGAAGCTATTTACAATGAATATTCAGACTATGTTGACAGGATAGAATTTGAAGATAACCCTCTGAATGAAGACCCGTACACAATGGCGGAACAAATACTGGTAAGGGATAACAAAAACTTCGGGGAAGTAAAGGACAGGTAATGAGAGTATACAAATAATTGTAGAAACAGGAATGACTGAAATTTTTTCACCTTATTGCCATAAAATAAGTGTATGATGAATATTAACGTAAACTTTTAGTACTCATAATTTATATTTGAGATATGTACAGACCGTTAAAATATTACTCTGATGAGTTTATGAAGAATATTAACAACAGGGCAAGGGAAATTATGAGCTATATGTATCCAGCTGTTACAATGTATGAAGATAATGGATATATAGGAATTGAGGCAGACCTTCCGGGATTTGACAGAAACGATATAAAGGTTACACTTGAAAAAAATGCCATAGTGATAAGGGCAGATAGAGAAATAAAACCTGAAGGTACAGTATTTGAAAATCAGAGGCCTGATAAGGTTTTTAAAAGAATGTCACTTCCTTTAGAAGTTGACACTGAACAGGATTTTACAGCAAGATATACTGATGGTGTGCTTTCGTTGAGGATACCTGTTAAGAATGTAAAAACCGTAAAAATTGAGTGACAGATTAATTAAATATTTTTATTTATTTTTTAATATTAATAAAAATAAAACTATATCCACTACCATTATTATATATGAGATTAATGGATGAATTCTTGAAAATAAAACCATTGCAATAAACACCGCCGATAGGAACACTGTTGCGGGAAGTTTCTTAGTTTCCTGAACCGGCACTTCCTGTTCTTCCAGCCTCCGTTTCATGAGGGGGAGAACATCGAGCCCCTTTTCCAGAGAAATTACAGCTTTTTGTGCAAATTCATTCAATTCCTTCTTGTAAAGCTCCTGAAGCATGCCCTCATTGTAAAGAATATCTCTGAGCACGATAACAAACTTGAAATTCGGATCAAGTGTTTTGCAGATACCCTCAAGAAGGGATGACATTCTCATATAAAGTACAAGTTCCCGTGGAAGGTGGAATGGAAACTCAAAGATTACATTATTTGCAATTGCGAGTAGTTCCCTAATGTCCATTTCATTAACATTTGTTCCGGAGAGATTAGCTATGGAAAGCTCTATTCCCTTTCTCACTATTCCCCTGTTTGCAGCCGGTGAAAGTGCATTTAATTGAATCAGAGAATCCATTATGGTATCAGGGTCCTTGTTGATCAATCCATCATAAAGCTTTAAAAGTTTAAACCTGGTTTCATCATCCAGTTTTCCCACCATCCCAAAATCATAAAGTATAATTCTACCGTCCTTCGAAATAGATATGTTCCCGGGATGTGGGTCTGCATGGAATATATCGTTTCGCAAAAGCATGCGTATAAAGGTTATATCCAGATCATGAGCAAGCTTTGGAAGATTTGCTCCATTTTCACCAAGTTTTTTAACATCTGTAACTTTTATTCCTTCAATGTATGTAAGTATTAAAACCTGCTTTGAAGCAAACAAAACATCGGGTATAATTATATCGTATTTCTTTATATTAGCCCTTATTCTCTTTATATTATCAGCTTCGATGAGATAATTTGTTTCATCGTAAATTCTGGCAGAAAAATCAGAGATCACATTTGAGATGCTTATATAGAGAAAATTATCTATGAATCTCTTGAATAGATTGAGCAATTTTTTTATAATAATTAGATCCCTTTTGAGTACTCTGTCTATATCGTGCCTGTTTACCTTTACAGCGGCGTCTATTCCCCTGTATCTCGCTCTATAAACCTGGCCCAGTGATGCACCTGATATAGCATCCTCATCGAATTCATCAAAAACCTTATCGAGATTTCCAACATTTTCTTCTATTAGTCTACGTGCATAGGCAAAATTATCCGGCGGTACCCTGTCCTGAAGATCAGAGAATGCCTTTAAATATTCCTTTGGCAATAAATCAGGACGGGCAGAAAGCACCTGCCCAAGTTTGATAAATGTTGGACCCAGTTGGATGAATGTATTTACTGCTGTTCTACCATGCTTCTCAATTCTGTAATCATATTCCTCCTGACGCCTTGATTTTTTTCTATCAGAACTGAATTTGAGGAAGACTGGGAGCAGCTTAAATAAATATCGAATTTCTGTACTTCTTACCTTTTTAACGTCATCATTCACTGTTGCAAATTCATAACGGCTTTTTAATACTTACTAGCAAAAGATTATTATTCCTATTTTGTTTTCTGTGTTGATTTTAATTCGACGGAAGAATATTGAATTGTATATCCACGCTCAGGGATCTATCCTCAGAAATTTTAATAAAAGAAAATCAGACAAGATAATTATTACTTATTTATTATACCATTATATATCATACAGGTTTTCATATAATCCTTAAAAAATTTTATAAAAAAAAATAAATGCATGTTCCGGATTTCATACAGTGAAAAATATAGAAATATCTCCATCTATCATATCAAGCAATCTCCTAGAACTTGGAAATCAGATAAAACAGTGTCAGGTAGCGGGTGCAGAATCATTCCATTTAGACATTATGGACGGGCATTTTGTTAATAATATAACCATGGGACCTGATCTTGTTTCCGCGATAAGACGGGCAACTGGCCTGAGGCTTGATTGCCATCTTATGATTGAACGCCCAGATAAGTATTATAAATCATTTATTGAAGCTGGGGGGAACGTACTTCTTGTTCATTATGAAACACCTATTGAAGTTGGTAATTTCCTCAAGAAGCTGGGAGATGAAAACATACGCTATGGCATAGTTATAAATCCAGACACAGACATAAAAAAGGTCTATAAATTTGTCCCTACATCGGAAATTGTTCTTGTTATGTCTGTATACCCGGGATTTTCTGGCCAGAAATTTATTGATAAATCTCTGGATAAGGTCAGAGAATTGAGAAAATTCATAGATGAAAACTATTACAATACAAAAATAGAGATAGACGGGGGAATCAATGCAGAAACTGGTAAACTGGCGAGGGAAGCAGGTGCAGATATACTGGTATCTGCCTCATATATTTTCGGTAACAACATTGAAAACAGCATAAAAAAATTAAAATCCCTATAGGTCAAGGATTATTCTCCCGTTTATTCTATCCCTGAAGGCATGAAGTGCTTCTTTTATGTCCCACAAGCTGAATTCTTTGTAGACAGGAAGATCAAAATGCTTTTCCTCCATGAGAGCAAGGAGTTCTGATAAATCCTTTCTGTTACCACCTGTGGATCCAATGACCCTCAATTCATTTGTGTATATATTTGCTATATCCATATCCGCAATTTTACCAGTTAAAACACCGTATGTTATAATTCTGCCCTTTCTTTTCAGATGTTTTATCGAGTCGCTGAAGAGTTTCCCGCCCAGGGGATTTATTATTATATCGGCATGGAAATCTTCAGGTACCACATCAAGTACCTTTATCCCTGACGATTCTAGGCTTTTATTTCTGGAATATACATAAACATCGAGTCCCATTTGCCTGGCTATCTGAACTGTAAATATACCAGTGTTGCCTGCCCCATACACAAGTATTTTTTCATTCACAAGTGGACCTGCCATTTTCAATGCCCTGTATGATGTTAATGCACCTATCCCGACACTAACTGCGGTGTTATCATCCATGTTATCAGGAACTTTGAAAAGATTCTGTTCTCCTATTTTTATATATTCAGAGTACCCGCCGTTGGAAATCACGCCCCATATGCCACCGTTATAACAGAGATGCTCGTCTCCGGAATAGCACATCTCGCAACTATTATCAAAAATTCTATTGTATACTATAACACGATCTCCTTTCTTTATTGTCTTACCATCCTCCATGGCTATGCCCATTACCTCTGAACCTGGTATATGTGGCACGGGATATACATTATAAACGACCTTGCCGTCAATAATATTATAATCCAGTGGATTGAGCCCTGCCTTGATAACACGAATTTTTATTCCAGTACCCTCCAGATTTCTCTCTACTACTCTTACGTTATCTATTCCAGGTTTTGAAAACTCTATAACTTTCATAAAGTAATATCGGAAATAACTATTAAATTTAATTGCTTCCCTGTAATTTTCCGAAAATATTTAAAATATTATTTTTGGTTCTCTATTTCTGATTTCAGCGACTTCAATGATAAATCCCCCGGCGAGGTTATCAGAGCACTGTTCAGTACATCAAGGGCCTTATCCTTTTTGCCCATTAAAAGGTAGATATGTGCTTCGTCAATGTAATACTGCGGGTTTCTGGCCAGCTTCAGGCAGTCCTCTATATCTCCTAGTGCGTCCTCATATCTTTTTAATTGAATAAAAATCTGCGATCTCTTGTAGAGAAAGACCGGGTCTGTAGAGTTCAAATAAACAGCCTTATTGTAATCCTCCAGCGCCAGATCATGCTCTCCCATTTTCCAGTAAACATTGCCCCTGTTGTAATAATAATCGGGCACGTCATCCTCGATTTTTATTGCCGCGTCAAATTCATGCATTGCGTCTTCCAGTTTATTCATATCATCATATATTGATCCCAGTGTATTATGGTAATCTCCCCTGTCACTACTGAATTCTATAGCCTTCTGACAGTCCCTTATCGCATCATTATACATTCTCAAAGAATAATAAGCTAATGCGCGATTAATATAATAATCCGGATCCGTCTTAATCAGATTAATCGCTTTGGTGAATTCCTTAACTGCGTCAGAGTACTGCATTACATTGAAATATGATATTCCCCTCTCATTATAATCGTCTGCCTCATCATCTTTTTTATATACGTAATTTTCCGCCATAGTATAAGACATATAAAAGGCATATATTAACATTAAGTGGAAATAAACATGAAAAAAGTTAATAATAATTCAACTGATTACCTTATAAATTGAAAAACATAGAGATATATAAAAATCAATTAAATAGCTTAAGAGAAAGAGTTAATCTAAAGTTAGAAGATTACTTTAAGTTCAAACTTGATGAATGCGATGATCAAATAATAAGGAATGTTATAATAAAGTTAAAAGAATTTACGATGAACGGTGGGAAACGTGTCAGACCCATACTAATGATAATGGGATATAACCTGTTTTCGGAAATCAACGAAAATATCATAAATGCATCAATTTCCATAGAAATGGCACAGTCTTTCCTTTTAATACACGATGATATAATGGACCAGAGTGACATACGCAGAGGTAAACCCAGTTTTCACAGGGCAGTTGAGAAGTCATTACATCTTGATGGCGCAGGGCGAATGGCGGAGAATATAGCAATAAGCGCCGGAGATTTGATAGATACTTTTTCCCATGAGGCACTATTGCGCTCTGGTTTTCCCATTGAGAACCTCCTTGATGCTGATTTTCAATTTTCGAAAATAATAGAAGATACAGGTAAAGGTCAGATCCTGGATATATATTCTTCACTTGAGGATGTTTACAGTGAAGATCGGCTTTTAAAACTCCATTTCCTCAAAACGGCAAGATATACTATACAGGGGCCAATGTTAATGGGCGCACTTCTCTCTGGAAACAAAAAATACCTGAATGAAATAGAGGAATTCGGGAAAAACGCAGGAATAGCATTTCAGCTTTACGATGACATGCTGGGCCTTTTCGGAGATGAGAAAAAAACAGGGAAGTCTATTAAAAGTGATGTAAACGAGGGTAAAAAAACCCTTTTAATGATAAAAGCTTATGAAAGTTCTGACAATATAACTCGTAAATTTATCGACAAATGCCTGAATAGTGGTGACATAAGTGATTCAGATTTTGAAAAATTGAGAAAAATAGTAAGGGATTCCGGATCGCTTGAATATACAAAGCAAAAGATAGATGAGTATAACACCAGGGCCAGTGAGTCTATAAGACAAATTGATGGAAATCAAGATGCGGCGGAAATGCTGAATTTTCTTCTGGAATATTTAATAAAAAGGGAAAATTAATATTTAGGCATATGCTGTGAATACATTTCTTTCAGGGTACTATCATCTATATGTGTGTAAATCTGTGTTGTTGCCAGACTGGAATGGCCCAGAATTTGCTGAATAAACCTGATATCACCACCATTTCTTAATATTGATGTTGCAAATGTGTGCCTCAGCACGTGTGGAGTGACCTTTTTAGTTATTCCAGAATTTTCAGCAACCCTTTTAACCATACGTTCAACAGTGCTGGTATTGAATTTTGTTTTCTTATTGGAAATGAACAAATAATTATTGTTAGACCTTATTTTTATACGTTCCCTCATATAGCTCTTTATATGATCTTTGCAGATATCCGGCATGACTACAATTCGATCTTTATCTCCCTTTCCTGCATGAACATATATGATATTTTCTTCAAAATCTACATCCCCTATCTCCAGATTGACAAGTTCACTGACCCTGAGTCCGGTATATAGAAAAACGGATAATACTGCTATATTACGGTTATTGCTTGATCCATTCAGGAGTACGCCTGCATCCTTCTGGTTAAGATAAACGGGCATTTTCTGAGACCGCCTGGGAGGAACAAGATTGGGTGGTATATCTATATTTTTAAATTTGTAATATAGTTTCACGGCTTTCATGGCAAGATACTGGGATGCCTTGGAATACCGTTTTTCAATAACAATAAAATTTTTGTAATTTTCGATGTCTTCAAAACTAACGACTGCGATATCTTTATTACAGTAAGAAAGGAATCCGGAAATGAGAAATTTGTACTCCTTAATAGTATAAAAGCTTTTTCGTTCCGTAATCATGAATCTTTCAAAAGATTTCAGTTCCCTTTCTACGTCCATTTTTATGTATATATTATCGCCTCTTATTATTTATGATTTTTACCTTTCATGAATTCCGTAAGTGTCAATATCGTTGTTTCCAGTTTCGGCAGTTTTATAGTATGAAATTACCATGGCAAAAAATAGTATTGACAGCCCCTCTACTATCAAATAACCTGATCGAATTCCGTTGTACTGCGAGGTATTTATAGGGGAAACCCGTAATATCATAGCCATGGCAGAACCTGCAATAATAAAAATGGCGGATGATGCTATAAGTATCATTCTGTTTCTTCTCATGGTTATGTCAGGAAATAGAAGACCTACGGCTATAAATACATCCCCGAAAATCAGGAATATGGGAAATATTCTGGGTATCACACCGGAGTAGTAGTCCGATTGAAAATACTGTGAAAGCTTGTCCCCCGGAATTAAGAAAATAAACAGGTATGTAACTACAACAATCACCGTTCCAGTTGCCGAAAATATGCTATACCTGTTCATGATAATATTAATTGTCTGACGTATATAAACATTTCGAAATAATAAGTTTGCGACGTAAAAAATATATTTTTGGCATACGTTGTTCTTCTATTAATACGTAAATTTATATTCTAATTGAATATCATAAAATCATGGAATTCAATAAAATCAAGGCCATGCATTTTCCGAACGATGTTTACATAGGTCATGATGCAATACAGAATATACGCCATGTTGCAGAAAAAAACTTAAAGTCAGGATCAATATTAATAGTTTCAGGAGAAAAAACATATAAAATTGCAGGGGAAGCAGTTAAAGAAAAGCTTCAAGGTCTTGATTGTCACATTCTGATGACTGGAAACGCAACAATGGATGCTATTAAAAAAGCTAAAGATGAAATTTCTGGCATCAGGATAGGACTTGTAATAGGGGTTGGTGGAGGATCTAAAATAGATATGGGCAAAAAACTTGCGTATGACCTTGACGTTCCATTTATAAGTGTACCTACTGCACCGAGCCATGACGGAATTGCATCTCCACGGGCGTCTATATACGATGGAAAATCTTTTCTATCTATAGAGGCTACCATGCCATCATCCATACTGGCCGATACAAAGATAATGGTCAAAGCCCCATATAGATTTGCAGCAGCAGGTGCTTCAGATGTTATCGCAAATATAACTGCCGTAATGGACTGGAAAATGGCAAACAGAATAAAGGGAGAATCTTTCAGCACAACTGCCGCGGTAATCTCTGAGTATTCTTCCAGAGACCTGATAGAAAACGCAAATCTAATACAGCCAGGTCTGGAATCAAGCATATGGCTGATAACCAAGCAGATACTAGCTTCCGGGACGGCTATGGCAATAGCCGGATCCTCGAGACCCGCGAGCGGTAGTGAACACCTATTTGCACATGCTCTGGAGATTCTGGGGAGTGGAACGGCAATGCATGGCGAGCAGGTTGCCATGGGTTCACTGGCGTCAATGTACCTTCATGGCGGTGACTGGAAAATGCTTTACGAAACATATAAAAAGATAGGCGTTTCAACTAAAGTTGCTGATTATGGTATTCCAAATGATACTGCTATAAAAGCGCTTTCTATTGCTCACAGACTCCGTCCACAACGGTATACAATACTCGGTGAGACAGATTTAAGTGAGGATGTTGCGAGAAATGCGCTAAAAATAACAGGAATAATATAAATTTTATATTATAATGTGTGTTTGAAATGCCATTATGCTGTGAGCTACCTCATGCCAAGGCGATGAGGCTTCCTGATTCATTGACAATGCTTACCCTTACATATGGACTTATATTTAATCCTTCAAGGGCAGGGGCATCAATCTCCACAGGCGTAAATTCCCTTA
>JAKAAT010000103.1 GCA_021802205.1 Thermoplasmata archaeon | reverse complement strand
TTTTCATTTTTGTATAATTTGCCCGCACTATATTTTCTCATAAAGAGCGATGCAATGGCAACCTTAATTTCATATGACCGGGATTCCAGTGCTGGTGTATATAACAAAACCAGGTAATCTTTTAATCTGGCTACATTGCCACCAAAAATATTCAGCCTAATCCTTGTAAAGCTGATTTTATGCTTAATAATTCCACGGGTTTCTCTGGAGTGAAAAAGTGGAAGCATCTGAATATATGAATTGAGTATAATATTCAGGGAATTGTAGGAAAATTCCATGAAAGAATTGAAATCTGTGAAAGAATGTGTTACACTTTGATCTGTAACCCGGTAATACGTAAGTTCCCTGCTGTCAAGTTCCAGTTCCATCCCGGATTCCTTCGCATATAAATAAATCAATGTGTCAATGCTTTTTGATACCTTCCCAAATGCATCACCGTTAATGGTTTCCCTCCGGATAGATATTGAAGACATATTAAAATCGGGATTTCTGTTATAATAAGCCAGTGGTTTCCCATCTCTGTCTATCGCTGTAAAATTATTGTGCAAATAGCATAGATTTTTGTTCTCATTAAACTTTTTAAATACATATTCAAGTTTTTCCCGGTAAAACATATCATCATCATCCAGAAAGCACAGAATATTTCCCCTGGCAATACCCATAGCCTCTATTATTTTTCCGGAGAGTGTTTTATTTTCGCTATAAACATTAATAACATTGTGCTCTTCCGCGAAAGCATCAATATTTGTATCCTTGAAGTTTTTAACAATAATTATTTCGTACAATTGCCGGGATAGTGATTGCTCTGTAGATGACTTTAAAGCGTCCAGAACGTATTGCCTTCTATTATATGCAGTAATTATGACAGATATATAATTATTTGATTTCTCCATAAGGTCACCGGACTAACTATTTTACTGCACATATTTGTTAACATTTATACGGTTATTATGTGCATTGTTTCTTATATATTTCCATTACAGTATTATTTTTAAATCTTACCATGCAATTATTTTATAAATCTGAAAAGCCTGTCATAATTTCCTTTCTGTTCATTGTAAGCCATACGCTTTGCCATATATCTTAATGTGCTAAAGCGCTCCGGTATTACAGATATTATATACCCCATTTCCTCCTGGCTTATCAGGTGGAACACTTTGATTTCCACAAGATAGATCAAAAGTCCGGCCAGTATGTATATGAAAATATTTATCATTGTATATGGGAATAAGCCCTGTATCGTAAATATTATGCCGAACATAATTATAGCTGAAATCCATATTTTTATTACTCGGGAAATATCATAATTATTTACAGAAAACTTCCTGGCGTAATAATAAACTATGCTAAAATTAACTGCATTCATTGAAGAATAGGCAATTGCGGCACCTATAATATTAAATCTTGGTATGAGTATAACTGATAGAATAATATTGGATGCCAGTGCAAAACCGGAAGAATAAAGAAATATTCTGGTTTTTCTTATACTGGAGATTCCGGATGCAAGAACTGTTGTGCCGATAAAAATAGATGTAATGAACATTATTATGATGAGCGGAATATAAGCTATTGTATAATCTGAACCTGCAAACTCATAGAGTATTATTCTAGAAAGTGCGGCTATGCCAAGTGCTGCAGGTATGTAAATAAGTGAGACAATATTCAGGAGAATTCTGATACTTTTTCTGAAGCCTTCCTTATTGTCCAGTGAGAAGAAGGATGAAAGCTTTGGAATTAATAGGTTTGAAACTGGTACCACAAGGAATGTGGCAGCAGATGCTATGATCAGGGCAAAATTATAAATTCCCAGATATGAAAGGTTAATAAAATAAGAAACAACTATCCTGTCAATATATGTTGCGCTTGTTCCCATTATTGATGAAAAAAATAATGGAATAGAATAGTAAACAAGATTGCGGTAAGGTTCTTTAACCGCTTTTGTCTGCAACCCACTAAGCCTGTTATACACCTTATAAACAAAAATCATGAAAAGCAGGGCACTTATAATATTAATTGTTGCCAGCCCGGCTATCAGGTATACGGATTTTCCAGTAATAAAAAGCATTGAAAGCGGGAAGAAATAGGTAAAAATATTTATGAAAATGTAAATCAGTGAATATTTTTTATACTGATTTAATCCAAGCAGCATAGAACCGGATACATTGATCATGACAGAACCAGCTATTGCTATTCCAATAAGCTTTATTGATAGCACATAGGCACTGCTGTGGAAAAATAATATTGCAATTTCACCTGCAGAGAAATACATAAAGCTAAAAGCCGCAAGTGCTAATATTATTGAAAATGAAATAGTTTGTTTCATTAACTTCATTACAGCGCCATGGTTTTCCCGTACAAGGTGGTAGGAAAGATAATGTTGCACACCATTTGAAAGCCCGAACACAAACACAACAGCCATTATGTTCATTATAGCGTATAGCAGGGATATTGAACCTACTACTGAAACAGGAAGGAGATGTGCTATGAAAAAATAAAACAGGCTGGAAGAAATAAACATAGAGGCAACTGCCGAATACTGAAATGTGACGCCAGAGCTAAAAGATTCAGTTATATTACCCAATAAATAGGTATATAAATTCTAAATAAAAACTTATGCATAAAGATATGATCACTGACTGTCCTGTAATAGGCCTCATCCTTAATTTAAATACGGTTAAAACCGTTTATTTTACGTATTTATTTTATTATTTTT
>JAKAAT010000102.1 GCA_021802205.1 Thermoplasmata archaeon | reverse complement strand
ACATCGTCATATAGCTGAGGCTAAATAAGGTTTTTCATGATTTCTTTTTTCAATTGATTCATAAGAGGACAAATACGTTACCTGGATCAATTGTTCAACTTTATCATTCATATTGATAACAAAATCCACTTCATGATTATAATAATCCTTCCAGTAATACAGTGTTTTGTTTGAGTTACTAATTCTCCGGTATAATTCAATGGCAACTATATTTTCCATTTTCTTGCCCTCCTGTTTTGAAAATTTAAATGATAAAGCATTGTATATTCCTGTGTCTATAGAGTAAATCTTTTTCAATGATTTGTTCTGTTGTCTTTTTGAGTAACTATACTTTTCAAGTGTTATAAACAGATATGAAGCTGAGAGATATTTGAAATACCGTTCCACCGTTTCGATGCCTATGTTATACGTTCTACTTATAGATCTTAATGATACCACCTCACTGATGTTAGATAATAATTCTACCGAAATTTGCTCCAGCTGCGATATATTCCTTATTTTATATCTTTTTGCCACATCTTTTATAATGATATCATTGAAATAATTTTTAACCAGTTCTTTTTTGACCTCGGGATTATCTATAATTGTAACTTCGGGAAATCCTCCATATTCAATATATTCATGGAGCATGTTGGTTATTTCAAATTTTTTATTAATAATATCGATTTCTGAATTTATATAAATTCCTCTAAAATTCAAAAACTCATGAAATGAAAGTGGGAATACAAGAATATACATATGCCTACCGGTTATAAATGTTGCATATTCGTCACTTAATAATTTGGATGAAGGTCCTGTAACTATGCATTTGACGTTTTTTGTCTCAACGAGATATCTGGCGAACCGTTCCCAGCCATCAGCATTCTGTGCTTCGTCGATTACGACTATTTTTAAATTATCTGGACTGATATACTCGTAATATGCTTGAATAATGTCCATAAGCATATTTGAATCAATATTTACTGGCAATCTGGGATCCTCGAGATTGATTATAAGCGAATCTTTTTTATCATAATGTTCCTGTATATATTTTACGCATAAACTGGATTTTCCAGATCTTCTAATGCCCTTTACCACATTTATGGTTTCTGACTCCAGATTCTTTGAAAGTTTTAAGCTATATTCCGATCTTTCTTTCAGGTTTTTATTGAAATTGCCCCACAAATTATAATCTCTCAATATTTCAATAAGCCCTGATTTATCTCAACCCATATAACATTATACCTTAAATATATTGGAATTTGACCCATATGTGGTTCATTTTCATATGGATTTGACCCACTTAGAATTATTAAGGAAATTTGCAGTAAAAGGATTACGTTATATTGAAGTATGGATATTTATATTCCCTGATTAAAAAATTTTAAATGTTTAAACCCATTCGCGTATAATGGGAAACCTGAATGACCTGTTGTATCTTCTAATCTATGCAAGAGGTAAATCAATGAGGGATAATGAAAATATTTCGACAAAGACCCATCTTCAGAAAGAAATATTCCTTCTGCAGAAAAGATATCCATTTAACGAATTAACACCTAAATATGAGTTCATACCATTGTATTATGGCCCATTTTCTAAAGCAGTGGCAATAGATCTCAATACAGGTATATCTATGGAATTAATATCGAACGATGATAATATAATATTAACACCACAGGGTTTTAAATATGCCTCTAAAATTTGGAATTCACTTGGAGATGATTACAAGAAAACAATTATACAGACTAAAGAAGAATTTAATAGGATGACGGTGGAACAGTTGATAGATTACGTATACGAACATTATCCGAAGTTCGCGAAAAAATCTGCATTGTTAAAGGGAAATGTAGATAATTATTTTAATCAATTCTGGAAGGAGGAGCAATTATCAGATAGTTATTTTGTTGAAATTGTTCGTAAAAATAGGGAACATATTGCTTAGAACTGTTATTGATACTAATGTATGATACTCTTAAATCAGTTCTAATCCATATTGTCATCTCGTTTATCATAATAAGTTTGCACCACTTTTTATATATATGTAAGGGTTAATGATCTATGGAGGATTCAGAGAAATATAAGGGTGAATTAAAGTCCCTGGATGAAGCAATTATAAAGGACCCGGATAATCCGGATAATCATAATGATAAGGGAAATCTACTGGTGAAAATGGGACTTAATAATGAGGCAATAAAAGAATATGAAATAGCCATCAAGCTTGATCCAGAGATTGCCGGCTATTACTATAACAAGGGCATAGCAATGCAGAATTTAAAGAACTATGTGGGAGCCATAATAGCCTATGAGAAAGCTATCTCTCTTGATCCTGATGACCCAAATTTTCATTTTAACCGTGCAACTGCACTGGATTCCATTAAGCGCTGGGACGACGCCATAAAGGAATACGATGAGGCAATCAGACTAGACCCACAGAAATCCTATTATTATGGCAACAAGGGACTTGATTTAGCAGATCTCCAGCGTTACAGTGAGGCAGCTGATGAATTTAACAGAGCAATAAAACTGGAACCGGAGAATCCCTATTATCATTATAGTAGAGCGAGGGCACTAAATGCTTTAAAAGAATATAAGGAGGCAGAATCGGAATTCCAGGAATCAATCAGGCGTGAACCAGACAATTCAGGGTTTCATTTCGGCAGAGCTGAGGCATTGAACGAGTTGAAACTTTACGAAGAGGCAATAAAAGAATATAGTATATGTATACAGCTTGATCCTAAGTATATGGGGGCTTATTACAA
>JAKAAT010000045.1 GCA_021802205.1 Thermoplasmata archaeon | reverse complement strand
ACATTGTTGAATAAAAATTATAGGGATTATATGGGGCACGATATGTTAAAATATTATAATAGACTGGATATACATGGTAGACCCAGATTTTAAAACTCTTATAGAAATGTCCAAAAATGCAGGTGATATGACAAAGATAAATCCGGCGATGCTAAGGAATTTTCTGGATGAAACCTCCATAAGCTCGCAGGGAAAAAAAATTGATATTAAAGAAATTAGGGATTATAAAATCAAACTCAGTGGGAGAACCCTTAATGCAAGAATGTACAGTGATGGAAAATCAAAATCTGCCCTGATATATTATCATGGTGGCGGTTTTCTTTTTGGCAGTATAGAAACATATGACAATTTCTGCAGATTCCTATCAAAGGAGTCAGGAATAAAAATCATATCCGTGGAGTACAGGCTGGCACCTGAAAATAAATTCCCGGATGCATTCAATGATGCATATGATTCTTTCCATTATATATTAGCAAACAGGGATAAATTCGGCATAGAGGGAAAAATAGGTGTAGGTGGTGACAGCGCAGGTGCAAATCTTTCGGCATCCCTGTGCCTGAAATGCAGGGACATGAAAACAGAGATGCCGGCAGTACAGATTCTATTTTATCCAAGTCTGGCACCGGATAACTTTTCACGGTCCTTTATCGAATACGGTGAAGACTATGTAATAACAGGAGAAATGTTCAAATACTTTGGGTCCCTTTATTCACGGGATATGAGAGATTTTATAGACCCATATTTTTCTCCTGCCGTGGTGGATGATCTCTCACGTCTTCCACCTGCACTGTTAATATCCAATGAATATGACCCATTGAGAGACCCGGAGGAAAGCTATGTCAAGAGATTGAGACAGGCAGGAGTAGCCGCCGTCGGAATCAGGGGGATTGGCATGATTCATGGCTCAGCCACCGATTTTGAAATTTCTGATGGTGCAAAAACTATAGTGAAAATGGTAGCACGGATCATACCTGACTATTTATGAGATTACCTCAAAGCCATCGTCGGTTTTCTTTAAAAGCCGGGAATATATACCCCATTCAATCAGTATTACTTCCAGGTCATGGGAACCGTCAGGATTATTAAATGTGGGAACATCGTTCTCCTTTAACCGGTCAATTATATCATCAAGGCTGAAGGAGCCCATGGAAAGGGCCGTTTTAAATGGCTCTATATTTTTTAATGATTCGCGTATAATCTGTTTTCTCTGATTCATGCCCGATTTTATGTATTCTATTCCCTTCTGTGATATGCTTATGTCCCCCGATTCTGCATTTACAAGCCCGAGATTAGAGGCAGTATAAACTATGGGCATCAAATCATCAAGATCCACTTCCATTTCTTTTTCAAGCCGGTAAAGATCGGTTTTTCCATCGAATATATTGTTCAGTACATAGAGAAGTCCCAGAAGATCAGCTATTCTGGCATCAGGGTCTATTACATCCATAATAAAGTATATACATACTGTATTAATAATATTAATGTTATTTGATGAATATAAAAATACGGCGTTATTATTATAAATCATAACAGCTTATGCCGCATACACACCTTCCTCTGCCACATATTTCTTCTGCGCCAGGTCCATCATTTTTCTGGTGAACAGGATAGAATATACTGCTACTATAATCCCGAATATTAGTGACCCCCATGCGGCAAGGGCGATATCACCGGTGGCAGTTGCTATATCAATAGTTTTCATCAGGCCTGTTTTTACAGTTAAAGAGTGAGTACCGTATATGGCCGGCCAGTACTCGCCTATCATGAGTCCTCCCCAGGCACTGTTTATTGTGGAGGATATTCCACTTATCAGATAGGGAAATGTTGATGGTATGACAACCTTTCTCATCTTCCTGAAATATCCCAGTTTTAGATTTCTGGTAATCTCCCAGTATTCCGATGGCATTGCCTTTACACCCATCCAGAATGAGTAAAAAACATAATAGAATGTGCTTATAAAGCCAAGGGATAGGACATAAAGTTCATTTGTGTATACGCCGAATATACTGAATATAAAAGGCTCTGTCAGTATAAAAAGGAATGGAAAATATATGGGTGCAGGATACGCACTCAGTGACTGGATTAATGGAATTCCATATTTTTCTGCCCTTCTATTTACTGCAAGGTAATATCCGAGGAAGATGGCAATTATCATGGATACGAGTAGTATTGTTCCAACCCTGAGATAATCGTAACCAAGGCCAATAAGGAGTGATGGTGTTTTACCTATCAGTATCTCATATTCACTTAATTTTACAGATGTAATAAGTGATATGGCTTCATAAAGTATCGATATTAAAAGAATTACACCTATTACCGCATATATATATTTATATCTCTTCTGTTTCTTTTCCTTCTTTTCGTATGTTTCCTCGTGATTGTCTCCTTCCCTGTATTTGTAATATCTGGCCAGCCTGGTGAGTGGATTTTTGGAAAGAACAGCAAATACTCTGGTAGTTTCCTTGAGGTTTAATCTACCACGTTTCATTACAGGAGCATCTGTATCTAATGTGTACCTTCCAACGGCGTATTTACTGAACTCCCGCAGTATTATTATAATTGCAACTATTGCTATGCCCATTATGAGCAGTGCCATTTCTATGTTGAATAATTGCCCATCTGCGACAAAGGTATCCAGTACTGAGCCGATACCGAACGTCTGGTAGGTATGTATTCCGACCTCGAATACCTCGCTAACCGTGATATAGAAAAATCCATCGGAGACGCTGGGAAAGAGATTTGCAGTAATCCTCGGGACAGAGAATGGAATATAAAGATACCTCAGTTTGGAAAATAACCCGAACCTAGAATTTTCGACAACTTCAACCATTTCTCTTGGAACGGTCTTAAATGCCTGATATTCCCCCATCCATATATTCCATACGACCGCAGTGAAAACAAGAAAATCGGCTGCAAGCTCCACACCAAGCGTTCCTCCAATTCTGGTAATAAAAATAATCAGAACTATGGGAAAGAACGTGATTACCGGAACAGATTCAAATATTTCAATGAGGATTATATAAATATTCTCAAAGAACTTTGATTTTATCGAGGCATATGCTAGGAACCATCCCGTGATTATGGACAGTATTATCAGCCCGATTACACGGGCGACCGTAGCCAATACGGCCAGTGTTATAAGTGTTATTGCCGGCATAAACACACCTCATTTCTTTTTCCTCGGTGGAGTCAAATAACTGTAAAGCATATCAAGATTTGCATTAAAATTATCGCTTCTAGGATTTCTAGGCCTAGGCATTGTAACCTCTACCTTTCCTACAACTGTAGCGGGTATGTTGTTCAGTATGTATATCTCATCTGCTAGCTCAAGCACCTCGGTAAGATTGTGTGAGACCATGATAACGGATTTTAACGGGGTTTCCCCGCTGAATAAAATATTGTATATATCCTGCCTGAGCCCCTCGGCTGTAAGTTCATCCAGATGGGCAAATGGCTCATCCATTAAGAAGACATATGGATCCGCAGCAAAGGCTCTTGCAATTGCAACCCTCTGCCTCATCCCACCGCTCATTTCCTTTGGATAAAGATCCTCAAAACCGTCAAGGCCAACCCTTGATAACGATTCCTTTGCCTTGGCTTCCATTTCATCCCTGGATATGTCCTTTGTCTTCATTGAGAGCATGACATTTTCCTGGGCATCCATCCAGGGAAATGTGACTATGGATTGATGTATTAGTGCAACTTCCGGTATGGGCTCGTGGAGAATTTTTCCCATCACTTTAACAATACCCTTATCTGGCTTCAAAAAACCACCAAGTATTCTGAGAAGTGTTGATTTGCCTATTCCTGATGGCCCTATTATTGCAACAAATTTTCCTGTATCGGCTCTAATATTGATATTTTCAAATACGTCATAGCCGTTATCATATGAAAAATAAATTCCATCCCCCTCAAGGACCGAATTTGATACGTTTTCATTTTTAATTTCTATTTCCATTATGATTCACCTCTTTATGGTGAAAATACCCCCGATCATAATGGTTATTTTTATAGTGTTTATTCTATATTCACGAGGTTATCTCCGAAACGATATTAAAATAATCTATATATAATTATGCCGGAATTCATTATTTTGATGTTCTGTGTTAATTTATTGTTTTTTCTTGAAGAAGTGCCACCATTTTGTAATTTCTTTCTTTGATTTGGTATCGAAAATCATGCTTTTATGGTTCACCGGTTCTAACAGGATATCCTTTCCCACAAAAATAAAGCCAAGAGTTATGCTGTCAACATTATCGTTGATCCATTTATCGCTCCTGTAATCTCGGAACTTGTCATTGGAAACTATAAGGCAGTTTTTTTGTCTTGCATAATCAAGTATGAACATATCAGCTCGTATGCCTGACGGTGCCAGAATTACTGATTTGTCTTCAATCATACTGTCCAGTTTATCCTTATCATCAATTGTATATCTTATATTGGCATCGCATATTGTTATTATTTCAGATGCTTTGTATTCTTTGAGTTTATTGATCACAGCCATGATATTCTCTATTTTGGCCTTTTTCTTTCCAGTTTTGCTCATGCCGTACATTGCTACGTTGCTACCATCGATAATAACGATTGACCCGGAAATTTTATTTTGATACATAATTGAACTTTAATGCCAATAAAAAATAAATAAGTTCCCTTAAAATATTCAATCTCCCAGTTCCTTTAATTCCTTTTTGGAGAATAGTATTTCCTTCAGTTCCCTGTCAAGTTCAGGATCGTTTCTTCTCAAATATTCAAGCAGAAGTGAGAAATGCTCCTTCTCATCATCCCTGTTGTGCTTTATTACATTCTTCAGTGCAGAATCCCTTGTGGCATCAAATCTCTCATCATAGAACATTATTGCCTGCATTTCCTCTATGAGAGACTGTCTTGCCCTTGACATATCCCTTGTTTTTTCATCTAAGTTGTTTTCTGTTTCATACATCGGCATAATTCATGAAATGTGAATTTATTTATAAATATTGTTATAACCTCTATCCCTGAAATATAGGCTATGTAATGTTTTTCATTTATAAACACTATATTTCTTATGCACTGCCCTAAAAGTAATCTGTTAGATAATAAATATTTAAGAAGGAACGGTTTTGGTTCTTATCATTCTTGCCATCGTGTCACCATCAATGAGTATTACATTTTTTTCTATTTTAGATATGGCTAAAAGATCCCGCTCAAAACCCGATTCAGAAAATATAATGAAAAGTTCATTCTCGAAATCAAAATTATTTGATTTTCTTTTTAAATCCTCAAGAACCTTAATGTTTGCCATTCTATTTCTATATTTTACCTCACAAAAAAAATGTCTCCCGGCAGAATCTTCTCCCATGATATCTATTTCATCAATAAGAGGTTGAACCGTCGCTTTGGCAGTTTTCCCCCACCATCTGCCTATTTTCAATATATCAGCATTTATTATATCCTTTGAATATTTTATAAGGAATTCTGTACATATATCCTCAAATATTCTTGAGATATACTCTTTCAAATTTTTATTTATTATATTTTTCAAAATTCCAATTTCCTGCCGATCTATGTATTCTTTATTTTCAAATATATAATTAAAGTAGAAATTGAAATAGTTGCTGTTAATTTTGTATAATCCATTATTTCTTTTTTTATTGTATATTGGGTATTCTTTTTTTATTATGTCCAATGATATCAGTTTTTCTACATAAGGTGATAATTCATTAGTTTTATAGCCCATAACGCTAGATATTTCAGATATTCCGGTTTTACCAGAGGCAATAAGTTTCAAAATTGTAAAATATCTCTCGGGATTTGACAGTTCCTCTCTGAGAATAAATTCCACATCATTATAAAATATATTTCCCTTTGATAGGTACTGGTCGAGATAATCTTTAGAATTGTCTATAAGAGAAAGATAATAAGGTATACCTCCAAATAATGAATATATTGCAATAGTTTTATGAAAATCTAGATAATTGAAATATTTATACGTGTCACAGAAACGGAACTCATCCAATTTCAAGTTGCCGGTCCTCCTTCCATATAGGGGCGATGAGTACCCGAGCAAATCGTTATATACAATATTAATAAGCGAGCCACTTAATATGAACATGATATTCCTAGCTTTTAAATATAAATCATAATATTTCTGAAAAATTGAAAGAAATGATTTATCGGACATTATTATATATGTTATTTCATCTATAACTATTATTATTTTCTCTGATAAATTCTCTGTCCTATCCACAAGGTATTCAAACACGGAGGACCATGATGTGAGAGGATTCTGTGAGATAATTTTATCATTGAAAAGTTTTGATAGTTTTATTGAGAAGGCTTTTATTAATTCCCTGCTGTTTTCCTGAGTACTGAGAAAATAGGCAGTAGGTTTATTTTTGCAAAATTCATTAATAAGGTAAGTCTTTCCAATTCTTCGCCTTCCGTATATAACTATAAAATTACTGCCATTCCTATTATATTGATTATCTAGGTATTCAAGTTCATAATCCCGATCAATTAACATAAACATAAATAAACTCATACCATAAATATTTAACTAATTGATATTAGACTAAGTTAGATTAGACTAAGTAAACTTTTTTAAAATGACTTATCTCGAATTCAACTCGGATAGTCCTGAAGGAAAAAGCACTCTATATTTATTAACAGAAAATGGATACAGGCATATGGCAAGCCGTATTGAACTGATTATGGGCCTTTCAGAGGACCTTGATAAACTTAACAGGACATTCGAAGAAAATGAAAATTTATTTGGTTACATGGGACTGAAAATTACCAGGATAGAAAAGGGATTTTGCCAGATGGAATTACCTTACCACGAAAAGATTACAAGGGCTGGAAAGGTTCTACATGGTGGGATGATAATGAGCGCAGTTGATTATGCAGGCGGCATCACCACAATGACGGTTAATGATGGCATTGACCAGGTAACCCAGGAGGTAAAAATTAATTTTCTAGCGCCAATGTCAAAAGGACCTTTCAGGATAGAGGGGAAAACTGTCAAGGCAGGGAGAACTGCGGTTATAGTTGAAATCAAATTCTATGATGCAGAAGGAAAACTGGGTGTCATGGCCCTGGGAACATGGTATATAATAAGGGACAGAGTAATTAAAAAATCATAAATTATTTAAGTTTGAGTGTAATAAAATACATACCAGAGGAAATAATTAACATTGAAGGTACTATCTGAATGAGTTTGAAATTAATTATGCCGGATAAAGAATTTTACGAGATTAATAGGATAGAGCGGGCAGTGCAGATAGGGAGAATTTACTTCAATATTTTGCTTCCAGATCCAGAAACAGGATTAACAAGATATGAAAAAGATCATGAAGATATGTCCGCTGACCTGCGAACATTTATAGATGCGAATAAGGAAAAGAAGGGATCAAGAAGAATTTATGATATGGATGCTGAACTCTATAAAGCATACAAATTCCAGAAAATACTTAATGGCTTTATCCTTAAAAGCAATACAAGGGAAGGAAGAAAGGCAAGATTACTGGAGAATAAAATTGATAGCCTGCCCGTAGATATACAAAAAAGTGGTGATTTTACAGAGGATGAAGAGGGTAGTCCTAAAATATCGGAAACACTGGATGCTGTAAGCTCCATGAGACTGGTGACCATGCTTGAGACGCTTAAGGAACACGAAATTACTAAAACGGTAAACGGTATAAAACTGGTTCTGATTCCAGCGGAGGGGGACTGGAAAAATGATACGTTACCATTGGAGGTATTCTGTTATACCGAGGATCCAATTAAGGTTGCGATACAACTTTGCGTGATAAAATTCCGGAAAAAATATATTGAATTAGAATACGGAAATGAATTCAGGGGAGATATATTCTATGCATTTATAAATATTTCACCACCTCTTGATGTACTTACAAAATTTCTGACAGAGAGTTTTTCTACTAAGGAGGGCAATAAAAAACATCAACGTATAATTAAGAAAGGCAGTAAAAATAAGATACATACTGTAATGCAGTTGAGAGTACGCATAAAGGGCATAAGACCGCCCATATGGAGAAAGCTTTTAGTCAGGTCCGATACTAAACTTCATGATTTGCATCTTATGATTCAGTCGGCTTTTGGCTGGGACAACTATCATCTTTATGAGTTTTTTGATGGATTGGTTTATTATACCAAACCGAGTGATGAGTGGGAATCCGATCCAGATGAAATTGATTCAACTGAAGTCACTATTGAAGACATTAATCTGCGTGAGGGAAGCAAAATTGAATATACGTATGATTTTGGAGACGGGTGGGACCACACAATTTCTGTAGAGAAAGTACTTCCACTTGATTCAAGTTTAAAATTACCGGCCTGTATCGGTGGTAAGAGAAACTGCCCACCAGAAGATTGCGGTGGAGTTTACGGTTATTATGATGTTCTTAGAAAGGCAGCCAATCCGGATGACCCTGATCATGAGGCCACTATTGAATGGCTCGGGGAGTACAATCCCGAGGAATTTGACCTGAAGTTTGCGGATTCACAGGTCAAGGATTATAAAGACATAGAAAATGACTTCATTTAACCTTATTAAGCTGGAAACATCGTATACTCGTATCAGAATGATGGGAAGAAAATTATATTTTTCCATAAATTAATTATACTAACAGCCTATATTTGAATATGAATGGAGTGGAAATAGCGTTTCAACTCAATAATGAGAAAGAGGAAAATGTGGTCTTGGCCCTTGCTAACCTTACAGGAAATTATTTTAGGCAGGGGGAGAAAATGGATATTACATGGCGAATTTTCCATGTTACACTGGATAAGGATAAGTATTACAGGGTACTGTACAGGGGAGAAAAACTCAGCGACCTACATCCGGAAAATAAGAAAAAAGTGAAAAATAAATTTGATGATATGAGCAAAACCGATTATGAGACACTAATGGCAAATTATGATGCTGCGTCGAGGAATGAGAATTTCCAGAAAGTTGGGATAAAGGAGCTTACTGAAGAATACGATCTCTGGCAGGACAAGTTCTGGAATTATTTCTAATCCTTCCTTACCACTATTATGTCCAGTCCACGCCATTTTAATTTATACCCCATGGCAGGTAGTGTCCTCTCAGGTACAAGACCCTGACTTTCAACATATGCAAACATCTTTTCAGTATCTGGATAAAGTTTTTCAAGCTCTTTTTTAATCGAGTCAATTGAGCTATCATCAAGTTCTGAGGTAATCTGTTTTTTACCTGAATATTTTTCCTCTAATGAAGATTTTAAGGATTGGAAATCTATATCACCGTAAAATATAATCCCATTCTTTATCTTTTTATCCTTCTGATCCAGAACATATATATTTTCCCAGTCAGCTTTTCCCTTCAATTTTTGCTTTATCTCCTCATCCCTCTTGGAGAGGTATTTTGATGTAATATTTATGTAAACATCCCTGCCTGAGACCTTAATCACGTAATCAGGAAAATAAACCTCGCCGTCAACAATAAGCGGGTCTGCCCTGTGCACAAAGTCGTATGGAATCTCTTCTCTCTGGAAATTCTGGGGCAGATAATATGATACTGCATCACTTAAATTCAGTTTATACATTTTTACTGTTTTCTCGAATTTGTCCTTTACTTTTATATCGCCCTCGACGCTCCATTTCTCCAGTGTGCTGATTTTATACATGAGCTGTGCAAACCGGCTGGCATAACGGTCTGGATTTTCAAAGATATTCAGCGGGCCGGTGACCTCTATGGATTTCAGTTCGGTACCGGAAATATTTGTATTGTACAGAAGACCAAGGCGTTTTATGGACGTAATAAGGTAACTCCAGTTTGAAGCCGATGTAATGGTAAGTGAGCTACATTTTCCCATTATAGTTTCCAGCTGCTCCAGATTGTATTTTCTGGATATTTCCATGGGATCTATATCATAGACCTTTGTAAGGATTAACTCACTTTCCTTGTCCGCATAAAGCCCGTTCATAATCTCATCCAGATCGAGCCCGTATTTTTTCTCAATCGGGACTAATATTGATCGTTTCTCTTCAACAGATATGGGAGGTATTCTTGCTGCCCTGAACACATCCTCCCGGAGGGCCATTGAATCCACATTAACAGGCGGTTCAAAAATTGAATTCCTGAAAAAGAGCAGGGAAAGCGCCCTAACGGTCTTTGTACTGGATGAATTAACTTCCAGTTCCTTGAGATCCTTTACTATTATTTCTCTCTTGTTTCCGGTATTTCTCATGAACACAGACCGGACCTTTTCAAGGTAATCACTATTCTCATCGGAGATAAAAACAGGGAATATTAAACCATTTTTAGTTTTACGTGCCATCATTAAGTCCGACGGGAACACCCTTCCTCCTCCTCCTTGAAGTACCATATTCTGCGGTGCCTGCTGAAACCAGTTCGTAAAGATAGCTGGATTTCCCCTCCGATGGACGTAGAATCCTTCCGAGCCTCTGCCTGAACTGCCTTGTGCTTCCTGAACCACTCATTATAATTGCAATGGATGCGTCAGGGACATCAACTCCCTCATCCAGTATCCGCGATGTTGCCAGCACTGTAATCTCACCTGTTTTAAACATTTCAAGATATTTTTTCCTTTCCTTTCCGGGGGTCATATAGGTAAGAGCAGGAACCAGGAATTCCTTTGAAATCATATATGCAGTTGAAGTATCTTCAGAAAATACGATGATTTTTTCCCCGGGATGCTTGCTCAGAAGATACCGTAAATAATCAACCTTTTTTTCAGCATTGAATGCTATTTCACGTGCTTTTCTCCATGCCATCAATGCTTCTTTACCTTCAGGATTCCATGATGACATTATCAAATTTTCAAAATTCATATTTCCATTTAATTTTATATTTCTCTTCCTGAGATATGACAGGAATATTTCATGATTCTTTTCATACTCAATTTCATCCTCATCACTGAGGTCTATGGGTATTCTCACTATTTTATAATTTGAGATGAAATCATTCAATTCTTCATATCCCAGTTCAAAAACCTTCCCGCCCATATATTTTTCGAGTACTTCATGGAGTTTATCATCCCTTTCATATGTTGCTGTAAGACCAAGCCTGTAGGGTGATGCGTAAAATTTGGCAATCTGCATGTAGCTTTCAGATGCCATGTGATGCACCTCATCTGCAATAATAAATTTGAAACGGTTGCCTAATCCCTCTGCCATTAGATATGCTGAGTCATATGTGGAGACTGATATGTCCCTTATATCTCTCTCACCGCCTCCGATCTGCCCGATATCAATGTTCAGAAGGTCTTTCAGTTTCTGCCTCCACTGTATGATGAGCTCTATTGTTGGTGCAAGTATTATTGTTGGGACTTTCAGCATGGTTATTGCATAGATGCCAAGTATAGTTTTTCCTGCTGCAGTGGGCAAAACAACCGTGCCTGAATAATTATTCCTGGCCCACATTTCCAGGGATTTTTTCTGGTAAGGCCTCAAATTTATCTCAGATTTGATGTCAAGTTTTTTATCTGAAAAAACATTATCTATAATTCCTTCCTTTTTGATTATATCCGAATACCTGTATGCAGGTGCCCGGTATTTCTTAATTCGTTCATCATATGAAAATATGCCAGCATAATTTTCATCAGATATTATACTGCCGGCTTTATATGATATTTCCATGGATTGTATATATGAAATGAATTAATAAGTTTGCCCATTGGTTTCTCCAAAGATTTTGTTCTTCGGAGTTCCCTCCAGTATGGTATTTCCATAATTTGTGGTATCTTTAAATTCTTTCATTTCTATAAAATTCTTGAAGGCTGTTCTATCCTTCCATTCTGTATAAATCATATATTCTCTGGGGCAGTCCACTTCCTGATAGAGCTTTCCGTCTATAAAGCCGGTTTCCGGTTTGCTTTTCAGTAATTTCAAAACATTATTGAATGTTCTAACAAAATCCTCATTATGCCCTTCCTTAACTTTGTAGTATAACCCCACATGAATCATGCTCTTCATATTGAACTGATTCTAATAAATATTTCCGTTGAATTACTAAATGATTTGACACTGACATACATGATTAGAATTCATTCCAAAATATGAAATTTGTTTATAATGAAAAATATAACTATAAAGTAATTTAAAAAAATTATTTTTAGTAGTCTCCACCTGGAGGCATACCACCCGGTGATCCGCCCTTGGATGATCTTGTTGCTATAACATCATCGATCCTAAGTATCATTACGGCTGCTTCAGTTGCGGCCTCAACTGCCTGTTTCCCAACTCTGATAGGCTCTATGACACCGGTTTTCTCCATGTCTTCCACGTTTCCTGAAAAGACATTTATACCATATGTTTTCTTTCCGTTGGCGTGTTCACTCCTTATTTTTATGAGGATATCGATGGGATCAAGTCCTGCATTCTCTGAGAGTGCCCTGGGAATTTCCTCCATTGCATCTGCAAACTTTTCAATGGCTAGTTGCTGCCTTCCACCGACCTTTGATGCATAGTTTCTCAGATTGAATGCAATTTCCTCAGCTGCTGATCCACCACCTGTTACGTATGCCCCATCCTCAACTGCAGCCGCAACTACATGAAGTGAGTCGGTCAATGATCTCTCTATTTCATCTGCAACGTGATCGGTTCCTGCCCTTATTAGAAGGCTGATTGCTTTGGGATTCTTGCTGCCGGTGACAAAGGTCATGTAGTCATCACTAACTTTTCTTTCCTCCACTGTTGCAGCTATTCCGAGATCTGATGCTGTTATTTCCTCTAGTGATGATACTATGGCTGCGCCTGTTGCCTTTGCAAGTTTGTCCACATCGCTTTTCTTTACCCTTCTCACTGCGTATATTCCAGCCTTTGCAAGGTAATGCTGTGCCATGTCATCTATTCCCTTCTGGGTTATAACAACGTTTGCGCCTGTTGCCTTTATTTTATCAACCATTTCCTTCAGAACATCCTCTTCCTGCCCCAGAAACTTCTGTATCATGGATGGAT
>JAKAAT010000044.1:6249-13174 GCA_021802205.1 Thermoplasmata archaeon | reverse complement strand
TCGGGTATATTCTGAATTTATAAGCTCTCAGTATCATCTTTTTTAGAATATATATGAATTTATTACCTATAAAATTATGCTCTCATCTCCTCCCTCACGGAAGGAGACTTCCCGCTTTAAGGTTAAAATGGAAACTATAGAAAATAACGAAAAACAGAGAGAGGAAAAGGAGCCAAAATGCAGGAGTGAATCGGGGATAAAGGCATTTGTCATAATAATGACTGGAATTACCATTATCACGGCAGCACTTACATCGGGAACATACAGTGGTTATGATCCGAATGGTAATTCTGTTGCCATAACGGGTTTCTTTGTCATAGTGACAATAATCATGACTGCTGTGTGGTACCGTACGAAATATAATAATTATGCATACAACCCTAATAAAAAAGGCAAAAAATAATTTTTATCTTTAATTTGTTTTTTTATATTTATAATACGAGATCTCAGCAATTATATATGATTAATATCACTATAAAGGCATAATAACATATTCTTAGAGCGTATCTGTTAATTTACCAGTTTTAAACTGGAATAATTAATATGCCATATTGAATTGATTGCATATGGAAATAAAGGAGTATATATTACAGATAAGAGAGTATTTTCATGAATACCCTGAAGTGAGCTTCAAGGAGTATAAGACAGCGGATAAAATTGAGGAAGAGCTGAAAGCAATGGGGCTTACCCCTAAAAGAATAACTGAAACGGGAATAATAGCAGATATTAAGGGAAAAGGAAACAAAACAGTGGCAATAAGGGCGGATATAGATGCCTTACCTGTTACAGAGGAAAATAGGGTACCATATGTTTCTAGAAATGAGGGTGTGATGCATGCCTGTGGACATGATACACACATGGCAATGCTTCTGGGTGCAGCCAGAATGCTTATTGCTGATAAGGAAAAATTAAATGGGAATATAAGGCTTATATTCCAGCCAGCAGAGGAGCTTCCCCCTGGTGGCGCAATAGATATGATAAAAAACGGTGCACTGGAAAATGTTGACTATATCATAGGGCAGCACATAATGGGATCGGTTCCAGCTGGACATGTGGCAATATTCTATAAGGAGATGATGGCAAATGCAGATGAATTTGATATTACAGTGCATGGCAAAGGTGGGCACGGATCCGCTCCACAGGATGCAATAGATGCCGTATATATTACTGCACACCTCATAGAAATGCTGAATACAATAGTTTCAAGGGAAATTGATCCGAGGGACCCGGCAGTCATAACAGTAGGAACAGTAAATACAGGATACAGATATAATATAATAGCAGCACATTCCAGGCTGACAGGCACCGTGAGAACCTTCAGCCTTGAAGTACAGGCAAAGATTATAAAAAGAATAAAAGACATTTTAGAGGGTTTAAAATTAACATACGGGATAGAATATGAGTATGAATACAAGAAAGGATATCCAGTGCTGATTAACGATGAAAAAGTAGCCAGATACATAGAAGAAACTGCAGAGAAAATTATTGGAAATGAGAATATAGATCATCCAAAGCCTGATATGGGTGGCGAAGATTTCGCTTACTATCTTCAGAAAATACCGGGAGCGTACTATTTCTTCGGTGCCAGCAATGTTAAAAAAGGGATAAATTCACCGAATCATTCCCCTACATTTGATGTGGATGAAGACCAGCTCTATACAGGAGCCAGAATCCTGAAAGAGACTGCAATGAATATCCTTAATAAATAACGTTCTTTTTCTATATTTATTTAAATACTTTTGCAGGTTAAATAAAAATTTTTAGGCTAGGCATATAATTTGGATTAAATTTATTTACTTTGAAATTATAAAATATATGAAATGCCCGAAGAAATGTACACATATTCCGATCATAAAATTACGGGAGAAAATGGATTCTCTGCTGAGATTATACCAGGAAATCACTGGAAGGAAATCTCTATTGAGGACAGCATCAACGTAAAACTGTCACTGGAAAATGGAGTTTATATAATCAGGCATAATTTTCTTGAAGAGGGATATGTCAGGAAGAATTCAGCTATGGAATATGAAGGAAATAATTTCATAATTGATCCTCAGGGATTGAAGAATTTAAACTCTAACAAAATAAATTTTGATATTACTTCTGGAGATGAGCATGTAGCCTTCATTAACGTTTTTAGAAAGGAAATAAATATAGATCTGGATGAGCCTAAATATATTATTCCAGTGATAATTTATATTGCAGTACTTTCAAGACGATTGAAGATTTTTGGGGGTAAGGTTCATGTGAAAAATTGGTCTGGGCCCTTGTTGAGCTTATCTGTGTCCATGTTTGGAGGTCTTATCACAACAGGTGGGTTGAATATGGGAAAAACAGAGCAATTAATTCTTCTCCTGGTTCCAATTGCGGCTTTAACAATTAGTTTGTTTTATTATATTTTAAGAAGAGGCAAACTGTTTTAGATTTATCCCAAACTATTTAAGAAATCAATAATTGCAATATCATGGCCTTTAAATCTGAATTAACACTGGATGTTATAGATACGCATACTGAAGGCGAACCTACACGCATAATTTTCTGGAACAGCATACCTAAAAACTTGCCGGATGCATTATCTGTAAGAAATTATTTTATTCAACACTACGACTATATAAGAACTACACTATTGCAGGAGCCCAGAGGGCATAAGGATCAGTTCGGGGCTGTACTACTTCCACCTGTTAACCCTGGAAGCGATTACACGGTAATATATCCAACAACGGATTCATATCTGGATATGTGCGGGCATGCCACAATAGGTATTAGCACTGCACTTGTTGCACTTGGATATGTTCAGTTTGAAGGCAGTGAAAAAGTGCTTACCTATGATACTGTGGCTGGTACTGTCAAGGCAAGGGTAAAAGTAGAAAACGGAGAACCGGTTTCCGTATCCATAGTGGATGTGAAATCCTATTTTGTAAAAAAAATAGATATAGACATTGAGGGAAAAATTGTACCGGTACATATCTCATATGGCGGTAATTTCTATGCTATAGTGGAATCTGATTCAATAGGAGTTGATGTTGATCCAGAAAATATAGACAAACTTCTGGAATATGGTAAAATTATCAGGGAGAAATCAAGTAAGACAATACAGGAAATCTACCCTAATAGTACCAAAAATCTGAAGCCGTTGGCTATGATTACTGACAGCAGGCATGATTACCGTGCAATTGTTACCTTTGCAGGGAACAGCTTTGACAGGTCTCCATGCGGCACCGGTACGGCTGCAAGGGCTGCACTGCTCGTCCATGATGGGAAGCTGGATGTAAACGGCCAGTACACAAATGAGTCCATTATAGGATCCAGATTTAAATGCAGGATAATTTCCTCCGAGAAGGTTAATGGAAATATTATCATAGTGCCGGAGATTACCGGAAGAGCATGGATTACCCAGCTGTGCAAAGTTATTGTTAACCCGGAGGACCCGTTAAAACACGGATTCCTTGTGCAATGACAGGAATTGCCAGTAAAAATATTATAGATGTTAAATGCGACAGTGGAAATATTATTATACATATAAAATCGGCACACCCAGTGTAACCCAATAACAACACTGTAGTCCATTAGAAAAAAATATCAATCTGCACAAGACAGGGTATCTAACTTAACTAAAACTCTACTATTTTTCACCGTATAATTCAAACCTCCTGCCTTATTGCCAAAATTATATTGCATCAGAGTGTTTAATATTTTTTGGTATTTTCATAATATCTGGAAATATACAATCTTCCATATTCTATGAAATAAGTGTGTTTTGGTAGTAATATTTGAGTGTGTAAGTTATAACACTGTTTCAATGCCGAGCTTTTTGGCAATAGTGTTAAGTTCAACATCAGCGGTAAAAAATTTATCTCCTTTTGCTTCTATACAGGTTTCCAGTTGGATGGCGTCTACTATATAGACATGTTGCTCAAAAACCACTTTTATAGCCTTTCTGATTATCTGGTTCGTAACGGGAAATATTTCAACAGAATTAGAACGTTCAAGAACATTTAGCTCTCTTAACATTGCCTGAAACAGATGCCTGGCATCAAGCCCAAATTTTCTCGCATACTTATCAAAAACAACAGCAGCTTCACCGAGATTGATTTCAGATATGCAAAAGACAGTTTCCCCTTGATGCGCAAGCTGAAAATAACTATCTATTATATCAGTGCCCTCCTCATTAACATATCTTTTAACCAGAATGCTGGTATCAAGATAAATTCGAGTTTCTTTCATTTCTCATTTCCCTGATTTGTGTCTCTGATTGAACTTTTCCGGTGAGATTGGGTCTGTTCTTCTTTATATCCTCTGGACTTATATATCTGCAGTCAAGTCCCAGTTCATTACATATATCTTCAATAATCTCTGATGAGGAAAGACTTCTAAGAGATTTTTCAATATAATCACTTAAAGTTTTTCCCCTTTTTAATAAAACTACCTTCGCATTATTCACCACCGGCTTATCCACCGATACTGTTATTTTAGTTTTAACCATATAGCCGTATATACAGCTTCCTGTATTAAATCTTTCTGTAGAATATTAGTTTTTATATACAGACGATAGAAAAGTAGCTATATTATCCAGAAAATACAATACATTTGTTTTCCAGCTATCTATGTGCATAGAAATTTAAGTTTCTGCAACTTCTCACTGCCCGAATTTTTATCTCTGATTGAACTTCCCAGGTGAGATTGAATATGTTTCTTATGTCATCTTGACTCACATATTCGCAGTTAGGATCTAATTCAATACATATATCCCCAATAATTTTAGATGGAGGTTCTATAGGATTTTTAATATAATTATTCGAGATTTTTCTCTTTTTAGCCACAAGTAAGTCACCAAAAAGTTAATATTATGTTTAAACATAAACAGAATATGTTCAAAACCATAACTATAAAAAAGGCGGTTTATGATGAACTAATTAAGGTCAAACAACCGGATGAGAGCTTCAGTGAATTGCTTGATAGGCTGGTACAATCGAAAGATAAGGGGGATGTTCTTTTATCACTTAGAGGCAGTATAAATTTTACAGATAAAGAAGCAATGTTAAGGGAAAGTCAGGAAAGACGTTGGGAGAGAAGAATATGATAATGATTGATACAGATGTTATAATTGAGATTGTGGATAAAGAGTCAGTAAAGGGTGAGGAACTCATGAACAGAATTATCAATTCTGGTGAAACTTATTTTACCTCTTCCATCAATTTTCATGAGTTAATGTATGGTATACATAAATATTCAAAGGATAAGGAGCAAATCCACGGGATTCCAGTAATAAATTATACTAAAGAAGATGCGAATTTATCCTCCAACCTGGAAATATTTGCAGAAAATAATGGAAAAGCTGTTCCCAGAATGGATGCGATGATAGCTTCGGTAGCTATCAACAATAATAGTAATTTATTAACACTTGATAATCACTTTAAAATCTTTACGGAGGTAGGCCTTAAATTATTTGATTAATTTTTAAATCTACTGGATGGCTATCAAAATTTAAACGTCGTCCATCAATATATTATTGCCTGTATACTTTATACATCAGCCCGTTGTTCTAAATGATCATGCATTGTTTAAAGTATTTGATTTAAATAACGCCCAAATCCAGAATGGGATATACTGTATCAAAATTCCATTGATTGATTCTTCTCCCTCATAATCGTATGTTATTATTTTCCCGGCATTCAAACCGAGAGCCGTTGCGGCTTCCACAAGGGCAGATGTTTCCCTTGATCTGGTACTGGAATCAGACACCTCGTAAGAAACCTGTATGAGTTCAGTGGTTTTACCTGTAAGAATAAAATCTACTTCCTTGCCCGATTTCAGCCTGAGATAATTTATACGATCTGTAGTGGAAACATTTCTCAATAATTCCATGAAAACTGCGTTCTCCAGTGCCCTTCCCTTATCAATGTCAGAGAAAAGCCTGGAAATTCCAATGTCTGTTATATAGGTCTTTGATTGCATAGTTATACGCTTTCTGGCACTCTTTTCATATTTCTCAAGTATATCCACAAGAAAAACCGATCTGGAATAATCAAGAAAATTTAACAGTGTTATCCTGCTAATCCTCCTTCCGGTACTTCTAAAATAATTGAACGCCTTTACTGAACTGAAATATGACGCATAGCTACTGGAAAGAATTCTGAGAAAGATGTTTAACTCACCTATCTCTCTAACCCCGTATCTTCGCACAATATCCCTGAAGAAAATTGCGTCAAAGTAAGATGAAAGGAGCTCAAGCTTCCTTGAAACTTCCTGTATCATAGCTATCTCCGGAAATGATCCATATTCTAAAAAATCATCCATTATCTTGAATATAGTTCCTTTTTCGATAGAATATTTCTGCAATTTGTTAATTTTTACTCCCTTTGCGGTCACATATTCTTTAAAGGAGAATGGATACACAGTATAGGTAAGATTTCTGCCTGCAAGCGAAGTAGCTATTTCGCTACTTAACAATTCAGAAGATGAGCCAGAGACAATAATTCTGTATTTTCCGGTATCATAGATTTTTCTGATCCATTTATACCAGTTTTCAACAACCTGAATTTCATCAAGAAAAATGTATATAGTCCCATCAGGATTGAAGAGTTCTTTATGAGCAATGAGAAGCTTGTCAAGATCAGAGGCAACTACTCCCACAAGTCTCTCGTTTTCAAAATTCGCATAAATAATATTATCATCCTTGACGCCTTTTTTTAAAAGTTCATTCATGCACTGGAACATGAGATAGGTTTTACCAGACCTTCTTGAACCGGCAATTGCAATTATCTTCTCTATTCCCAGATCAATATGTATATCACGCTCTATAATATTTGGTGTTTTATATTCCTTCCAGAATGTTAAAATGTATTTGAAATCATCAATTGTAACCATTATTGTATAGTATACTGTACATATTCTTATATTTTATGTATACTATACTGTACATATT
>JAKAAT010000044.1:0-6149 GCA_021802205.1 Thermoplasmata archaeon | reverse complement strand
TATACTGTACATATTCTTATATTTTATGTATACTATACTGTACATATTTAGCAATTCATAATAGGTCGGAGAAAATTATGTATATCTGTATGTAAAGGTGAAATGAGAAAATTTTGCTCGTACATATCTGTTTTTAATATTCAGGAGGGAACGATAGCTGTCACAATAAAATTTATACTACTATTTGCCGCTAAAATGATATCATTTAACTTAGATATGAATGGAGATTAAGTTAAAAGCGGGTTAAATATCCTATTAGAGTTTTCATGGAGTGCAAGAAAACGCCCGTCATTTCTCTGCCATTACACGCAGGCGCTTGTAATCAATATACCATTGGCCATTCCTGTACAGGATTGGACGGCACAAATCAATTACTTTCTGAATTACATTTGAACGATCAGGAAGATCTAAATCCTGCAAATAACTTTCAGCAAACCCATTGAGCCAGTGCACGAGACCCAGTTCCCCGTCAGGCATAGCAGTTGGACGGCTGAAATGAAGTGCATAGGTTGTCTGAAAACCATATTTTTCAAGTAAAGAAGTGTATTCCCCGATGCTCGGAAAATACCAGGGATTTTTATTCCGCGTATTTATTCCCAACTCACTCAAGGTGCGCTCCAGGGCATCGATAACCACCCCTACATTTCCCTTTCCCCCGAACTCAGCCACGAAACGTCCTCCGGGCAATAAGATACCATATACACCTTCTGTGACCTTTGAGGGATTCTTCATCCAGTGCAATGCTGCATTGGAAAAAACTACATTGAACTGCTGATTCATGTCAAGTTCCTCAGCATTGCCGATTATAAATGTTATGTGTGGGTATTTTTTGCGGGCCTGCTGAATCATAGTATTTGACTGGTCTATGCCTATGACCGACGCTCCTGACATTGCTATCTCATGAGTAAGATCACCTGTTCCACAGCCTAGATCAAGTATTTTTTCTCCGGATTTGGGGTCGAGTAATGATACAACTCCTTTTCCCAATTCTGATACATAGCCTAACTTGTTATCATAATGCTCTGGATTCCATTCATTTACCATCAGATTCCCCTATATAGAATGCTCTTATAATTTACAAATTTTCTGGTTTCCAGCGGACAAAACCCTTGAAGCAAGAGTTTGAATATAATATGATTGAAAATCTCACTTTTACATAGTTTCTGAGGGTTGATCTAATTATTATATTAGCCGAACAGATAAAATAAAATAATAATCGCAATTATTATATATGCGCATATCATATATTTTTAGTGATATAATGACATGGGAATTTGAACACAGCATAGTAACAGATGCTAGAAGAGATGAAATTTGGGCCCTCTACAGCAACGTTGAATCATGGCCTTTATGGGACCACGGAATTGAGGACATATCCATTGACGGAGAATTCATGGAAGGAACTAACGGGAAAATCAAAATGGAGGGGCAGGAATATTTGAATTACCGAATTACCATGGCTGATCCTGATAAGGGCTACACAGTTGAAACCGTTATCGACGATTTGAAAGCAACAATAAAGTTCATACATACATTTTCTGATTTTCCGGATGGAAAGATTCGTCTCACAAATCACATAACAGTTCTCTGCACAAGTAAAGAAGGGATAGAAGAGGGAATAGGTGAGAGCATAACTTCCGGAGTTCCACAGACAATGGAAAATATTGCAAGGATGGCTATTTTCATGGAGAAGACATGTACGAGTAAGTGAGGTTAGAGCATATGTCATCCGAGGATAAGTTAACCACCAAATTCGGGAAACCTGACAATAGTCCTGGTTTTCTGCTCTGGCAGGCTACAAATCTGTGGCAGAGGAGAATGAGATCGGCTTTGAGGGAATCTGGACTGACCCATGTGCAGTTCGTGCTTTTAACCTCTACTGTGTGGTTGAATGACCATGAGATGGAAACTACGCAGGTAGCAATCTCCAAATTTGCCCATGCTGATGTTATGATGGTGTCCAAGGTATTGCGTTCCCTTGAAGAAAAGGGACTTATTCTGCGATTGCAGAATTCTGTAGACACAAGGGCACATATGATATCACCAACAGAAAAGGGAAGAGATCTGATTGGAAAAGCCATCAAAATAGTTGAGGACACTGATAGTGCTTTCTTTACCATGCTGGATAATAATGTCGGCGAATTCACAGAAATGCTTAGAAAACTTATTTCTTCTAACTGACTCCGAGAATTGCTTTTTATGGATCATGCAATATGATAAATATTTATTTATATTTCATGAATATTCTATTCAGGAACATTCAATAACGTGGCATGGAGGGCAAAAGCATATTTTCAATGCCGTATCGAAAGTAAATAAATGCAGAGGTGGAAAATGATGGAGGAATATTCATGGAGCAAAATCGAGAAAAAGGAAGCCAGAAGAATTTTTGATAAAGCCCTGCAGAAGGAATGTGATATCATGATAGAGAGAATTAGAGACTTTGCTGCCATGGCTACTTCTATTCGGGACCTCGCCGGCATTAATAATTATCTGACAAAATTCCTGGATAAAATAGACAGAAAATATGATTACAGGTATTCCCAGCTCATTAATCTGTTTGCACTGCTGCTTGCTGAGGGGAATATATCTAAGAGTGATCTTGATGTTTTTAGTACGGATAAAGTGGAACAGATTGCACGTATAGCTGATTTCATAAAGAACAGAAGATGAAGTATCAAGAATAAATTATGAACTTGTTTATCAAAAGCTCATGAGTGGTTATAATGCGAAAAAAACTATAATGAAGTAAGAAATGAATCATAAACAGGTGAGTGCAAAATGCTGAATCTGAGTAAGAATAAAAATAAGCGGAAAAAAGCCATAGCCATAGTCACAGCACAGGTACTATTTCATATGGACCCAGAAGTAGATTCGCATCAAGAGGTAAAGGAACTTGCCAGTATTCTAGAAAATCGAACTGATCCCGTTGGAACTGCTTACGGCTGGACCTCAGGGGACGAGGTTGCAAAGTTGATAATAGAAGAAGGATTAGATACTATTGAATTCAAAAGCAGGATTTCGCGTTATAAAGGCAGAAGGCATTTAACTGAGAAGAAAAAAAATAACAACCTTAAAGACAATATTTCCGATTATTTATCCAAGTATTGCCAGAAGTCAAAAACCTATGATGGGCTGATTGACCAGGTGCAATTTTTTCCAGATACGACGTATAAATATTTTAGTGATGGAATTGAACTAAACAAAGAGAATGTAATAGACTTAATGAAGACGTTTACAGAGGAAGAAAAAGTAAGTATTCTCAATGATGTTAATGATAAAATCGCCAAGAGTGATGAAAATTATGAATTAGGCAATGAACTGGAAAAATATCTAAAGGATATTGGAGATAGATACGGAATTGATTGTTATATTGATGATTTTGAGCGTGTAAATAAGCATTATTATTTAATCAAGGTTTTTATTGGAAACCAGGGAATTCTCACAGACTTTAACGGTACTTTTTTAGAATTAAGATCAGCTCTTGTAAAGGAAATAGAATTGGAGGCAGGAGATAAAGTGACATGCCCTTACTGTGGGCGTAAGATAATAAGATTTGTAGCCATGAATGTAATAAAAAACTGTGATTGTGGGGCAAGGATTGTGGTCAGCAACTATAGGGTAACCAAAGGAAATGCAATTTATATGAGAAGAAGAGTATCGTTCAGGAAACCTGTGAAATCTGATTGATGGTGATAAATGTCTATGAATAGCAAATAACACATCGCGGGGAAAATTATGCATGGAGTGTGAGGGATTATAACTATGAATGGAGCGAGCGAAATCTAAGTGACATCTTCCCAAGCTAACCAGTAGATCAAAAATCACCTCCAGTATGACTGTCTTAATTAACAATACGGGTATAAAGTGGATTGCCACCTATCAGTTTTGATGCTATGTATATCCTCATGTTATCTGGTTATGGTCATTATAAATTAAACACAATCAAAGAGACATATATAACCCACATTCTATATAAATATGCTGAATAGTTGTTGATAGTCCAATTTGCATTTAAGGTATTTTCAAGTTAAATATTGTAACTAATATAAAATTTAAAAACTTGTTTCTCAGAGACTATTTCATCTCTTTATTGTAAAATCTAGTATAGGTAAGAATTACACCTAATTATTCACTACTCAATATGTCAGGAATGTTATAAAATATGGGCTTATATTATTATAATTATAGCAGGGGGTCGATATATCCCCTATGATCTGTTTAACAATCCCTATTCAACATCAGCTTAAAACATAGGCAAAATCTTTACAAGTAAATTTATGATGTGGGAATTGAAGTGGGAATGACTCAAGAAACTAGAATAGATGACAAAGGTAGAATAGTAATTTCAAAGGAGATGCGGAATTCACTTGATCTTAAGCCTGGTATGAAGGTAAAATTGCATAGAGAATCTAACAGGATAATAATTGAGAAATCGCTATCTCCAGATGAATTTATCGGGAAGATGGAGGGATTCATCCGGAATGACTCTAAGATCCCTGTTTCAGATCCTATTAACCTCAAAAATATATGGAAGTGAATTTGTCCTGGGGTTAATTTATATAGATGCAAACTATTGGATTTATTGGTTTGACGAGAGACTACCAGAACATAATTCTGTGAATGGAGCTATGCAGAATGCCATAAGGGAAGGAGTGGTAGTGAATACTGTGACTTTAATGGAAGTAGCGCATTATCTCAGAAGTCTTCCAACACGTATACTTAATGAAAAAATAAAAATGATAACCAGTCTTTCAACACTTACCTTGGTCGATTTTACTTCCAGTATTTTACTATCTTCTATTAATTTTCTTTCTACATACTCACAAAGCGGACTTAATGGGAGGGATTGTGTGATCCTGGCCACTATGAAAGCTATGAATTCAAGAGAACTTCTGACTCACGATAGAGCTTTCAAAAAGGTCGATGGTATAAAGGTCATAGATGAAATTTAAGTAACAGTTTTTCCATCTGACAGTTAAGGGCGACCCGGATTAGGTTAGTGTTTTAAATGAATACTGCTGCCACCCTGGAATTAAAGTATGGTTGTTTATGTTGAGGGGACAATGATCATCCCAAATAAAAAGAATTTAAGCCGGAGGAAAGTGCTAACTTATGAAACTTTTCATCTCCAGTGTAAAACTCGTTACATCCAGCTTCAATGGCACTTATAATCTGTAAGGCATCTGCAACATAGATATGGTGTTTTATCACAATATCCCAGCTGCTTTCCAGTATGCTTTCTGATAAGGTGGTTATCCTTATTCTGCTTATCTTCTTGAGCCTCGCAGTCTCATTCGAGAATCTGCCCATACCTTCATATAACTGTTCGCTTGTAATTCTTTTTTGCCTGTGTGCCCTGTCAAATACCCCAATAACCTCTCCAATATTCCAAACATGAAAAGAAAGCAGAAAGTTTCCCAGGTAAGCTTCATTGTATTGTGCCCGAATAAATTCCGAGCCAGTTTCATACACATACCTCTTTACTATTGCGCTGCTATCAAGATATGCGACTTTCTCTGTCATCCCTCATGCTCCTTACTAGGTCAGATACCTTCTCCTTTGGTTTAATCGGCTCAAAATCCAGTTCAGATTTGCCATATTTGGATATTTCATCAAGGATTTATCTAAATTTAAATACAGCTCGTTTTCTATAGCCTCCTTTAGGATGAAGCTTACGTCCTTCCCCTGTTTCAATGCAAGATTCTTGAGTTCTGCCCAAATCTGTTTATCTATAGATATACTTGTTTTAACTTTCATATAATTTTAAACGGTATGTTGGTATATAATTATTTACCCTCATACCGCACCAGATAACATAAATTGATGGTATCAATATAATGCCACTAATGACAAATGCACATTCAAGATTAATAAACTGTATTATTGCACCAAGTATTAGACTTGAAAAAGCTGCAGGGAATAATGTAAGTGAACTGTGCATACTTTCCACCTGAAGAATATAATCCTTTGGAACTGCCTTGTAAAAAAATGTACTGTATATCATACCATAAATCTGTGATGCAAACATTATAAGGGATTTTATTAAAGTTTTAAGCGTATAATGTTCCTCATTCTTTAAAAAAGTGTATCTACATAATATTAATAGAGCAATAATATATATTATTTCCTATAATTTATAATATCTA
>JAKAAT010000101.1 GCA_021802205.1 Thermoplasmata archaeon | reverse complement strand
GGGTCATATGCAGATAGTACATTTACGTATAATTTTAATTTATCATATGCACTGTAACATTCAAAAATATTTTCTGCTATCCCCATTGGTATGCTTTTAAGTATATTTGAGCTTTTAAAGGATGCGTCTGTGAATATTATTTTGCCTTTGCCTGTGTTAATGATAAAGGCCAGCGATGCCCTGTGGTGGCACCCTACCCATAGTGCACTGATTCCTGGTATCAGTTCAGTAATATTTTCTGCATCAAAAAAGTGAATTCTGTCTTTTGCCTCAAATAAAAGGTATTGAAGCACATTTTCAGGGATAAATAGATTCCTATTATCGTTGTGTGGGCCAGGTACCATAATATCATTAATCCATCCTTTCTTCAATATATGGTATGTTGCATTCTTAAATTCATCCGCCCTTCCGGTAGTGTAGTCCTGTAAGGGAGTAAATGAGATATTTTTAACATCTTCCGGCTTAAATCCAGCTTTCCTTAAAGTTTCTATGGAATCACTGGATGTGAATTTTGCCCTGCTGCCTGCGAACTCAACCATTGCACGGTTTCTTTCTTCCAGATCTACGGGCATTCCAGTATTTATCAGGAAATTTGTTTCGTCGTTATATGCCATTATCATATGAAAATGTAGGGTTTCCCAGTTTCCCCATCCGGACATCCTGTAAACTTCCGGCGCAGGTACATCTGATTCCCCTACCTTAAAAACCTTAACCCTGAATACATTTTGAGCCATTTATACCAGATAATCATAAATGAACAGTAAATAAAATATTTTCCATACATTTCCGGGGAAGATTTTAATTTAAATACACCATTATGATAGTATGAAACCGATCAGCGGGGTAATTCCTGCAATACCAACAATATTTAAAGATAATATGGAAATAGATTTCGATGGAATTGAAAACTGCATCGAATTTGCAATTAAATCAGGTGCCGGTGCCATTGCGCCAATGCTCCTCGGTGGTGAATTCTATAAATTAACATTCAATGAAAAAATTGAAATAATTAATAATGTAAGTAAATTCAGGAAGCGAATTAAAATATTCGCAGGAGTATCCGAACCGGCAACATTTGCTGCGGCAAAACTTGCAGAAAAAGCAAGGGATTCTGGGGTTTCTGGTATAATTTTAATGCCTCCATACTATTACCCGTATGGAAAACTTGAGAATAGCATAATAGCAAAGCATTTTATTGATATATCTAACTCCATAGATATTCCTGTAATTATACAGGATTTTGGATACCGGTCTAATATGCCATTAAAATTATTGAAAACCATAGCGGCCAATAATATAGCAGGAATAAAAACAGAAGGCAAGGACAGTGCCAGGAGAATACATTTACTGCATACCAATTTTCCTGATATTTCCATTCTTGGCGGGTATCTTGGCTTCGATATGGTTAATGAGTTGAACAATAGTTCTGATGGGTCTATAACAGGATTGGCATTTCTGGATATATTATCCGGAGTTTATGAAAAATACCGAAACAATGATAAAACGTATATTGATGATTTCAGCAAAATTCAGGAATTGCTTGGATTTGAAGCAGAAAATCTAAAATTCTTTGTCCAGATAGAAAAGAAAATACTGTACAGGAGAAAAATAATAATATATACAAATGTTAGAAGCCCGGAACCTGAAATGCCAGGCCGGATGGATTCAAAATTAAATATGATTCTCGATAAGATCGGGATTTAATGGTATATTGATTATTGTGGTTTGTATTCCAATCCGAATCCCGGCTTATCGCTCAATGTAAAGTAGCCTTTCTCCGGAAACAGCGTGCCTTCCATATGCTGTTCCATCCATTCCCTGTATTTTGTCAGGAACTCAGCTACAGGCGTGACACTCTCAGGTTCTGACCCGATTACATGCAAATTGTAGATATTCCCAGTATGTGGAACTACTATGGCTCCGTAGGTTTCAGCTAAGGCAACAATTTTTTTCATAGGTGTTATTCCACCGGTCCATACAGCATCGGGCTGCAATATCCTTATTCCCGCATCAAGCAACCGCTTGAAGTCATATACATGGTAATGGTGTTCTCCTTCAGAAATTGGAATTCCGGTCTTCCACGATAGCATTTTCATAGCATCGAAATCATCAGGCATCAATGGCTCCTCAACCCAGGCCATATCGTACCTCTCCAGTTTCTTTACCATCTTCAGGGCAAAATTATAGTTCCATGACATCCATGCATCTCCTGCAAGTTCCACGTCATATCCCACAGCGTCCCTTATTGTTTTGACAAGTTCTATATTTTTCTCCAGCCCGTTAATATCCGATGGGCCCGAAATAAACCTCATTTTCATTGTTTTATATCCCTGGGAAACGTATTCTTCCGCCTCTTTCCGGAGTTCTTTCAGATCCGTTGGGTGCAGATGGGAGGCATATGCCCTTATGCGTTTTCTCGTTGCCCCGCCCATTATTTTATATGCCGGGACATTTAGCGATTTGGAATATATATCGTACATCATTATGTTCACAGCACTGAGTGCATGCATCATCACACCGGACCTGCCAAGGGGAAGGGAAAGCCTGTAAAGCATATCCCATGCCATATTGATTTCCGAGATGTCAAATTCCTTAAGCTTGCCAGAAAATTCCATTACAAAAGATGCCACATCAGAGGTTGTGTTATAGTATGAACTGTATTCCCCGGCCTTCATTTCAAGGGTGCAAACTTCGTTTATCATTGCAGCCTCGGTTGGAGATACCTCGCCAAGTATGTCCTTGTAGTAATCTGTGGGTTTTACGTACCTGTACACAAACTGTTTAACCTTTTCCCTGCCGATTATTTTAATACTTTCAACTTTCATACGATCATGTTTATAATTATTGATAAGTATTAAACATATATCCGGATATGTTTATAGGACAATGAGGTACTAAAACTTTAGATATC
>JAKAAT010000043.1 GCA_021802205.1 Thermoplasmata archaeon | reverse complement strand
CCTGCAATTGTCGAACATTATCTATCAGAATGTAATTATGGGATATGCCGGAGAAGCATATCCCGTTGATTCTGAATATTATAGATAATATAGTTTCGCCTGACAGTAGAAGACGAAAGTATTCTGATAAACATCTTCTAAAGATTATGATTTTATTCCAGATATTCAACATATCATACAGATCATCTGGAATATTCCTTAGAAACCACAGTGAGTACATGGAACTGATTGGAATAAAAGAAATACCATCATTCCAGACACTTTCCAGAAAGTCCATGTCATTAGACCTCCATGCCATTAACATGGAGATTGAATCATTATATTCTATAAATGAGATAGCTGCATTTGATTCATTCATGATGCATACATACAAGCATTCAACTGCAGAGAGGAGAAGGAAGTACAGGAATTACAAGGATCCATTATCAGGATAGACGAAGACAACAAAGGGATGGTTATATGGAAGGAAATGCCATATGACCATTGATGTAGATTCCCTTTTAATCAATGAATGGGTTATAACAAGGGGGAATATCCACAATTTATCTGTATCACATGAAATGATTGATTCTGCCAGGAACTATAGATACATTCTGGCAGATTCTGCATATGATACATCTGAAATATATGATTACATATCTGAGAATGCACATTCCTTGCCTGTGATTGATACAAATCAAAGAAGGGGAATTATAGATGATAGATTGACAGTTAACAGGAAAATAGGAATAGAACTTAAAAAAGAATATTCATCGATGTATTCCATGAGATGGGAGATTGAGAGGACATTCTCCATACTGGAGGGTATAATAGGTTCTGAGAATATATGGTATGTCAGTAACAGGGATTATGATAATATAATTGGACTCAAGGTAATTGCATACAATCTAATGGTAATTTCCAATATTGAACTCGGGGATAATACAAGGGAGATAATGAAAATCGTCAGTTGCTAAAATGTGAGACGTCCTATACAATAATTAGAAAAATTATTCAGAGTTGATAATTGTATTTTTTGAATAACAGATCCATTTCACTTTTAAGTTGGAGACTGTCGCTTTCCGATATTTTGAAGAATGGTTCCCGGGGGCATCCTGCATTTATTCCCGTCATGATTCCTACCATGTTATATATGGAAGAAATTGTACCGTACTTTCTGGATAAATCAGATAATTCGTTGAGTAGGAACTGATATTTATCACCATTTTCATTGTCATAATTTTCTTCTATATTTTTTATAATTTTATATCCGTAATTTCCTGCACCTGAAACGTACCCGTCAAGATTTAGCCTGAATGCCGATAATATATACTGATCAGGGCCAGTATAAACCTTGAAATCATCCACATACATTTTTGTATTTAGAATGTCGTTCATGTTGAATGTTGTCTCCTTGATTCCTATAACATTTCCACCTTCCTTCTTTATATCATTGACAATATCATATGTAATATTATAACCTGTTGTATCCGGATAGTTGTAGATTATAGTAGGATATTCGGATGATATTTTTACATAGTATCTCACCAGCCACTCCCGTTTCATACCGGTAAAATAATATGGTGGTATTGCCGCAACTGCATGAATCTTTTTCTTTTTTGCTTCCCTGGCCATATCCATAGAATCTCCAAGATTCAATGAGCCCACCTGCAGTATAACATTATCAGGAATATACGAAAAGGCATCAAGAAGTTCCAGTTTTTCTGGTGTTGAAAGTGCAGGACCAATACCTGTTGTTCCTGCAAGGAATAAATATTTCATGCCTCCCTTCAGAACATCGTTACCGTGATCTAATGCTATCTGTTTATTCACCCGGTTATTACTGAATGGAGTGATTAATGGTATTATTGATTCTAAGTTTTTCATAAATAAGTAAATAATAATGTATATTTAAGTTTTCCATACAATACCTTTATAAATTTTGAACATCGGATGGCGGATCAAGATAATATACTAAATTTTACATGAAATATCTCTTTATAATAATCTTAAAATATTATCTTAGGCTTACAAACTATGAATATAGAGCACAGCAAAATAAAAATAAAAGGTAAGGAGCTTAAATATTATCCACTGTCACAGCTCACAGATAGGTATGATATTGATAATCTGCCATACTCTTTCAAAATTCTACTGGAAAATGTTTTGAGGAATTATGATGCAGTAGATATAGATGAGAGGTCAATAGAAAACATTGCAAATATGAAATCCGGTGCAGAAATGGCATTCAAGCCATCCCGGGTTGTTTTCCAGGATTATACCGGTGTTCCTATTTTAGTAGATCTTGCAGCCATGAGGGAATATTACCAGAAGATGAAAAAAAATCCCGAAGATGTGAATCCGGCTACAAAATCTGATCTGGTCATAGATCATTCAATAATCGTGGATTCATTCCGTGGAGATGAGCCTATTATTATCAACATGAAGGATGAATTCTCCAGAAATGTTGAGAGATACGATTTTCTGAAATGGTCCCAGCAATCTTTCAAGAATGTGAGAATAGTTCCTCCTGGACATGGAATAGTACACCAGATCAATCTTGAATACTTATCATCTGTTGCAGTTAAAGACGGTGAAGAGATATTCCCGGAGAGCCTCATAGGTGCGGATTCACATACAACAATGATCGGAGGCATCGGAGTACTCGGCTGGGGGGTCGGCGGTCTGGAGGCTGAGGCCTCAATGCTCAATGAACCATATTTCATGACTGTCCCGGAAGTTATCGGAGTGAATTTAATAGGTAAGGTTCCCACAGGGGTTACACCCACAGATGTTGTACTTTACATTACAAAAACACTACGGGCAAGGAACGTTGTAGGAAAATTTGTTGAATTCTATGGTGCGCTTTCTGAATTAACAGCACAGGACCGGGCAACAATATCCAATATGGCTCCTGAATACGGAGCAACGATCGGATATTTCCCCGTGGATAATGAAACACTGAAATATCTCACCGGTACAGACAGAGATGCAGAATCTGTAGAGAAATACTTCAAGGAACAGGGATTATTCTATAATGGTCCGAAGAAATACAGCGATACTGTAGAAATAAATCTTTCTGATATTAAAAGTGCTGTTGCAGGTCCAAAAAATCCTGATGAGCTGGTAAATATTGAGGATTTAAAAGGAAAAATAGACGAACTTATTACAGGTGGTAATGACGGAAAACTTATAAAAAATGGTGCAGTGGTAATTGCAGCAATCACAAGCTGTACAAACACCTCAGATCCTTTCGTACTTCTAGGAGCTGGACTCATGGCAAAAAAGGCGGTAGAACATAACATTGTACCTGCGCAGACAATAAAAACAAGTCTTGCGCCGGGATCTAAAGTTGTTACAGAATACCTAGAAAGGGCAGGCTTAATGAAATACCTTAATAAGATCGGATTCGAACTGGTCGGTTATGGATGTACCACATGCATTGGAAATGCAGGACCACTTATACCTGAAGTTCAGGATGATACATTGCAAAACAATGTAAAAACCTTCGCCGTCCTCAGCGGAAACAGGAATTTTGAGGGAAGGATAAATCCTTATATTGCAGGTGCATTCCTTGCATCGCCCATGCTGGTAGTTGCCTTTGCACTGGCTGGTACAATGGATATTGACCTCTCCAGAGAACCGATAGGCTCCGACAATGGAAAAGCTGTATATCTAAACGACATATGGCCCAGCACCGAGGAGATAAAGAAGTATTTCCATCTTGCCATGGACCCTGAAACATACAGAAAGGAATACAGCGATGTATTCAAGGGGGATTCAAACTGGGAATCAATGAAATCAAGTGGAGGAATGATATTTGATTTTAAGGAAGACTCAACCTATATAAAAATGCCTCCATGGATGTATATGGAACCTGTAAAGGACGTCAGAAATGCTAGAATATTTGCCATATTCGGTGATAAAATTACAACCGATCATATTTCACCGGCGGGCCCAATAGTGAAGGACTCTGTTGCAGGTAAATATCTTGTATCCATTGGCGTCACGGAAATGAATACATTCGGTGCACGCCGTGGCAATCATGAAGTAATGCTACGTGGTGGATTTTCCAATCCAAAGATAAGAAATTTGATGGTTGATCATGCCGGAGGCGACACTGTGTATTATCCGGGTGGGAAAGTAATGAGCTTCTACGATGCAGCAATGAAGTATAAAGAAAATAATGTGCCACTGGTTATATTTGCAGGGAAACAGTACGGATCTGGAAGCTCAAGAGACTGGGCAGCAAAGGTTACATCACTACTTGGAGTAAAAGCTGTGATAGCAGAAAGCTTTGAAAGAATTCACAGGAGCAATCTGGTGGATATGGGCATAATTCCAATACAGATTGACAGCATCCCGGACTTGAAGGGCGATGAAATCGTAAACATAGAAGGAATCAATAATATATCCATAGGAAAGGAATTGAGCATAAAAATAAATGGAAAACCATTAAAGGGAAAGGCCCTGATAAATACAAATGCAGAGCTCAATTATGTGAAAACCGGAAATATACTGAAATACATAGCTTTATCTCCTCAGAAATAAATTTTTTAATTTATTTTAGAATAAATTTTTATCAATTCCTTGAAATCGATACTTTCATAAAATTTAGATGCTATCAGATTCAGGGATGGAAATTCTGCAGTTATCATTTTTATGCTCCTTTCCGCAGCCAGCTCTCTTAATTTGTCGAGGAGTTTCATGCCAACACCCTTTCCCCGGTATTCAGGAATTACATAAAATTCTCTGATTCTCGCCTCGTATTTGGGATCATAATATATTCTGAATATAACATCAGACATGATCATGCCAACTAATCTTTTTCCGTCCTCTGCAACTAGTCCAATGTGGTTTTCCTTATCCTCAATAATCCTGCTGAGTTTTTCTGATATCTCTTTTTCATTTCCTACGGACACTTTTAAAAGCGGATCAAATTCCTCATTTAAATGTTTTAATCTCAATAGCTGCTCCATTACACTATCTATATCCTTTTTTTCCATTAATCTTATGTTAACCAAGTTTATCACCTACATGTCAAATAATTTGTTGTAAATATTTCTATTCTTTGAAATAATATCTGATGCTGTCCTGTAAAATCCCTCAGTTGAATCGGATTTTCTCGCCAGACCAGATTCTACGCATTTCCTTGCAACAACAGATGCTACTCTGGGGAAGAGTTCAAAGTCCTCCATGGATGGAACTATATGATCTTCACTGGGATTTTCAACAAAGTCAGCAATTGCCTGTGATGCTGCAACCATGATCTGGAAATTTACGCCCTTAGACCTTGCATCTAGAACCCCCCTGAATACTCCGGGAAATACCATACTGTTGTTGATCTGGTTCGGAAAATCTCCTCTGCCGGTTGCCACGATTCTTGCTCCGGATTTCTTAGCCTCTTCAGGCCAGATTTCAGGTAGCGGATTTGCCAGAGCAAAGATAGTGGGGTCCCTGTTCATGGATTTTACCCATTCATTTTTAATTGTCCCGGGAATGGAAACTGAGGCCGAAACAACAAGATCCGCACCCTTGAAGGCGTTTGCAGGATCTCCATTAAGCCGTTCCCCATTGGTCTCCAATGCTATTTTATATTTCCAGGGATTCTTGAACATCAGGGCATCTATATCTGCCCTGGATGGCTCTATTATACCTTTAGAGTCTATTGCAACTATATTCTCTTTTTTAAAGCCAGCAGCCTCGAAGAGGTATATTGCTGCGATATTGGCCGCACCGGCACCATTGAAAACAATTTTGGCTTCCTCCTTTTTCTTGTTTACCAGTTTCAACGCATTAATGGCCCCTGCGAGGATTATGGATGCTGTACCGAGCTGGTCATCGTGCCACACAGGTATCTCCATGGACTTCTGGAGACTTTCTAGGAGAAAGAAGCATCTTGGTGACTGGATATCCTCAAGGTTATACCCGCCGAAGTAGGGCTGTATGGCCTTTGCCGCAGCTATGAATTCATCATTATCTTTAACAATTAATGGTATGGGAATAGCATTCACACCCCCGAGATAATTAAAAAGCAGGGCCTTCCCTTCCATAACAGGGATTGCCGCATCCGGCCCAACATTACCGATTCCGAGAACTCTTGTACCGTCTGTTAAAATTGCAACAGAATTCCATTTCCCTGTCAGTTCATATGCAAGCTCCTTGTCAGCCTCAATTTTTTTTGATACTGCAGCGATTCCTGGGGTATAGAGAGAGGAAAAATCCTCCATACCTTTTATAGGAACTTTAGGAAGAGTCTGTATTTTTCCCTTATATTTTTTTGAGATTTCTATTGCGTTTCTGTCGAAGTATTCTGTTCTCTCAGAATCTTTCATTATCATAAAAATATATATAAGTTAATTATTAAAACTTTACGTATTAATTTGAATGTGTATTACTGCAATTGCCGATGCAGTTATCATGATAACATCATTATTTTATCTATAATATCATTATGTATTGAATGCCAATACATTACTATGTTTTTGTTCCATATCCCAGTTCCATGATTATAAAGTTTTCAGGAAGAACCATACTGTATTGATGCTGAATTGGAGTTGCCTGGAATTATTCACTATAACTTTACATGATTCCCGGGTTTCTGATTCACTAATAAGATTATATTAAAGTATCGCAAAGAGTTATATTTTTGTATAAATAAAGATTGACAAGATTATCCATTGTCTTACTGAATAATATATAATTAATAATTTAGTTAACATCCTTAAATTTTATTTAACAGCATACCGTCTTTTTGGCCGTCTGACTATCGTAACGATTTTACGGACATTTGTTGCTATATATACTGATTGAGGTATCATGGCAAGTATTATGAAAAGATTCTCTCTGGTTATAGTAGTATCGCTATTGAATAGATATCCTTCAGTGGATGGAAAGGAAAATATCATTGCAAATCCAAGTAAAATCATGGTAACCAGCGGTTTTCTCCCATCTTCCCCCTGGGAAAGGCCATCATAATAGGTGGTATAACTGATAAATATAGGAAGATAAGGTGATGAAATATCAAAAAACCGGATATCATAATAAGAGTAAAGGATGAGCCGGCAATTTTAATAATATCCCACCTCTCTCGTTTCCTTAGTTTTCTTTTCTTATATGCTGCTCTTTTGTTATTTATAAGTTATTTTATTGAAATCATACTATTTAATTATTTCTACATTTTATACTATTAATCGCTAAATTATTTAAAATTTTTAACAAAAATTTTTAGTTATATAAATAATAAAATCGTAAATAGACGTAATAGAGTGTACATACATTATATAATTAACATTATTCGTATGGAATTGCACCAATATATCTATAGTAAATGACAAAGGCTAAGATGTAATCTGTCTATTTAGTAGAGCTAAATACCTGTCTTCCCTTTGTTAATCCATATTTAAATATTTAAATTTAATTAAATATTCTAAATCTAATATAAAAATTTTGACATGCTAATTCACAATTTATAAAAACAATATTTTAATAATATCGTTTATTAAGCATCTATGAAAATAAGTTTACAGGTAAATTTTTCTTCTTTGACCATATCAGATGAAGTTATAAAGGAACTTGAAACACAGACAGGTTGTGAAATTATTAAAGGATTTTCGGATGATGCTGAGATTGTTGTTTTTGCGGGAAAACCGGCTATTGGAAAGAAAACAATTTTCATGCAAAGCATATCGGCAGGTGTTAATCATCTGGACTTTAAGACCATACCTAATAATGTTGTCATATGCAGCAATGCAGATGCCTGGTCTATTCCTGTAGCGGAGCACGCATTTGCCCTTCTTTTAGCAAAATACAAGAATATCTGTCAATCCAACTCATTAATACGTAATGGGAAATATGAAAGGAAGCTATCGGATTCACTCTATGGTCAGACACTGGGTATTATGGGATATGGTGGAATTGGAAGGGAAATGGCACGAATAGCACATGCATTCGGCATGAAAAGCATCGGATTCGGAAGGACAGACCCATCAGACAATAATATTGACCTCTTTACTAGGGATAAATTATATATCCCGCAGAATGCCGATATAATGGCTATCACGCTTCCACTGAACAGGTATACAAGAGGGTTCATTGATTACGAGCTTCTGAATAAGTTCAGGGGAAATATAATTATAAATGTGGGAAGAGCTGAAATTGTCAAGAAAGAAGATATGATAAGATATCTTTCTGAGAATAACAATAAATGGTTCCTGACCGATGTATGGTGGGGAGAACCTAAAATAGAAGGAAAAATACCTGATAATGTGATGGTCACGCCACATGTAGCGGGCCTCACCAGAAATTTTATGATTGTACCTGTAGAAAAAGCCTTCCAGAATGTATCAGCATATTTAAAAGGTAAGCCAAAAAATGTTGTTAATAGAAATGATTACATATGAAATTCAACATAAAAAATTTGAATAATTAAGTATATATCTTAATATAATATATACTATCAGTGTTTAAATTGTCTAGTTTTGAGAATATGAATATATCAGCTAATCTAAAAAAATCATTAAGTTTAATGAAATTTACTGAGCCAACAGAAATACAGGACAAATCAATACCCGTCGTATTAAGCGGGAAAGATGTGATTATACGTTCTAAAACAGGTTCAGGAAAAACAGCAGCATATCTCCTGCCTGTATTAAATTCCATTGAATCAATGAAAGGAAGGAATGTTAAAGCCCTCATAGTTTTACCAACAAGAGAGCTTGCCCTGCAGACATACAGGGTTGCTACAAGACTCGGAAAGATATCCGGGATAAAATCCACAACGGTCTATGGAGGAGCATCAATATCCAAACAGGTAGAGCAATTACCCGGATCCGATATTGTCGTTGGTACGCCGGGAAGGATACTGGATCTCCATAATCAGGGTTATCTGAAGCTTGAACATGTGAAATACCTTGTTCTTGATGAGGCAGATTTAATGCTTGATATGGGTTTCATAGATGATATAAAGAAGGTTATATCATTCGTTTCAGATGAACACCAGACCATACTTTTATCTGCAACATTGTCAAATGAGGTAAAAACTATAGCAAAGAATTTCATGAAGTCGCCGGAGTTCGTTAGCGCGGGTGGAGAGGAAGCTATTCCAGAATCTATAAAACATCTTTATACTATTTCTGAAAAATTTGATAAATTCTCGACTTTGATGTCATATATACATAATTACGGATCCAGAAAGGCAATAGTCTTTGTTAAAACCCAGAGATCTGGAGACCTTTTGAATCTCATACTATCGAGATCAGGATTCAATAATATACTAATACATGGGGGAATGAAGCAGCATGCACGTGAGAGGTCTATTAACGATTTCAGGCATATGGATGCGGGCATACTGGTTGCGACCAATGTTGCGGCCCGTGGACTGGACATCCCAAATATAACTGATATTATTAACTTTGATGCCCCTGACAGCACTGAAACCTATGCACACAGGGTCGGAAGATCCGGGAGAATGGGAAAGGATGGCAGAGCAATGACAATATTCGATGCTGATCAGCGCGGGTTGATCCAGAGCATTCAGAGGAGAAATAAAATAAAAATGGAAAAAATAGATGTAAATCTTGAGTCCGAATATAAGGATATAAATTACGGAAGTCTGATCTCACAGTTCAGGGATAATGAAGACAATACTAGGGATTCTGGTTTCCAGAGGAATTCCAGACCATCCTACAACAGAAACAGAAGACCTGAATCAGGAGATAGAAATAGAAGTAGAACTCCGAGAAACGGCAGAAATTTCCATAAAAGGGAATACTGATTTGGTTTTTTGAAATAATTTTTAATAAACGGATTTTTCAGGTTCTTTTTCTATATTGATTTCAATTCTTTTTATCTCTCTCCATGAAAAGTTTTTCTTAATTCTTACACTATTTGAATAATATGTTCCGGAAAAGAACAGATTTCCACGGTCATTGTATTTAATCGATAGTAAGGAAAAAATTCTATATTCTTTATTGTCTGTATAAACGTTTACCGGAAAATCATACAGGAATGCATATGCAAGTGTCTTTTTCATATCATCCATGTCCATGGGAGAATCGTTGCTGGCCTCTGATAGTCTTCCTCCAATAAATGATACCAACGCTATTATCATTTCTCTCCATTGTAATATTAAATTCTCTTATTTATATTTATTTTCAAATTGCCCGGATACGATAAATACTATTGAATGATTGGTGATAGAGCTTAACTATTAGTAATGCTTTAACAAGATATCGCTGAATAACGGTAATAAGATTTTGAGTGACATCCTCCCCAAACTAACGCATGGAACTTCCCGCTTTCAGGTTAAAAATCCAAAAACATACATTATCATGATACTTTGAAAACAATATAAATATATATAGAAATTTCTACATTATAGTTTTTCCTCCAGATATTTTATATCCTCTTCATTTAATATAATATCTGAATATTTAGCATTCTGTGTTACATGAAGTCTATTAGAAGCCCGAGGTATCGGAAACACATTCTGATTTTTACTTATTAAATATGCTAATGCAATATTTGCATTGGGTACATCTCCTATTGTTTTTCTTATATAATCAAAATATTCATTGTACTGTTTCTGCGCAACCCTGCCATGACCCAGAGGGAAATATGCCATTACGGCTATATGATTTTGTTCACAGTATTTAATCAGATCATTCTGGCTTTTTCTGTGGAATATATTGTAATTTATCTGTATAGAAGTTATTTCGTGTTTTGATAGAATATCCTGAGCTCTTTTTAATAGATTGAGAGAGAAATTACTGAGGCCAATATATTTCATCTTCCCTGCATCTATCATTCTTTCCATTGTTCTTAAAGTCTTTTTGAGATCAATTGTAGGATTTGGAAAATGGATTTGGTATAGATCAATATAATCTGTTTCCAGGTTTTTCAGGCTTCTACTCAATGCCCTCTCTAAAGAGTTTGGAGATAAATGTGTGGGAAATACCTTAGTAGCTATAAAGAGTTCATCACGTTTGTAATTTTTAATGACAGGTGCTATAATTTTTTCAGTCCGGTAAAGTTCTGCAGTATCAATAAGATTTATTCCATTATCAATTCCTGATTTTATTGCATCTTCTTTCTGTTCCCTTCCAGTATAAATGTCCAGATATGTTTTAAAAATCCACCTCATATCGTAATATGTACCCATTCCAATGCAAGATGTTTTAAATGACGTATTACCGAATTCCCTGTATATCATGTAATTCCTCATCACGAATTGTATTTAAATAGATTATGTTTTTGCCAAATATATAAATAATAATATTCTCAGATATTTTTAAATAAGCTAAATATATTTATAAAATAATACCTTAGATTATTATGTTGGATCAATTGTATGAGAAGTGGAAAACAGGAAATACAACAGAAAATGATTTTATACAGGATTATACCGACCTTGGGAAATTTATGGAGAAGCTTTATGAAGAAATGAAAATAACCTTAGAACGGGATTTGAAGCCCTATGATGCATATTTTAAAATTCTCAAGCTCAATAATTTTGTGAATTCCATAATGGCAAAACGCCCAGATATTGTTGATTTGCTAAGTCGATGGTTCCAGAAGGAGAAGAAAGACCTGGATGCAATAGCCGTAAAGATCGGTGCACTTTATCTTGATATCGGGATAAGCTTTCCCGGCGGAATCAATGTAAGTTTAACATTTCAGCCACAATTATAGGTTACATAAATCCTGAAAATTAATCCTTTCCTATATTTCCGGGTCTTATTTATTATAATAAAATACTGTGCTTGAAAGAATAAAGAAATAAAACATAAAGATACCATTGAACAGATACTGTATAGTTCCTCCGTAAATATACCGGATAACAGAATATATGACTCCTGAACCGGTTACCAGGATCAGCAATATCTGCGCCCATATACCTCTCAATGGCAATTTAGTTGAATCTCCCTTGGGAGTAACCTTAAATGAAGTACGTTTTCCCAGGAGAGCATAGAAGGCAGATTTTACAAATATAGGGCTGGATATAAAAGTCAATGAAATATTCCTGAGTACCGGTATCAACGATTTCTGTATATTGACAATAGTTATCGAAAAAGCAAAAAATTCAAACAGTATATAAAATGCAAGTATGAAAATATACACGGATGGTGTTATTATTGAAATAACATGGAAAAATATGAAAAGTAATGGAAATATAATCATGATCATATTGACTAATCCAACAAAATACCATGATGTCGTTACAAGATATCCGAATTTCTGTCTTATTGTAAGCCCATTTCTTTTAAACAATAATTTGACCGTCTTGAAAAATATTCCCATAGACCCCTGGGCCCACCTTGATTGTTGTATAAAATAGGAATTCAAGGTTTGTGGTGCTTCACCTAATGCAAGAGGCCGGCTATAATATACGGTTCTATATCCTTTTTCATGGAGTTTTATTGATGTTGCAAGGTCTTCTGTTACATTGTTTTCATCGAATCCGCCAACAGACCTAACCGCTTCTGTTCTGTAAATTACATTGGACCCGCATGAAAACATACTGTCCTCAAGGCTCTTACCCTCGGTTATAAAATTATAAAAAACTTCCTGTATATCATTTGCACCCTTAGCAACATTGGTTTTATTATTTTCATACTTTTGTGGAACCTGAACAAGTGCTATCTTATCATCGTCATCGATAACCGGCATGGTTTCATTCAGAAATTCCGGCAAGGGATGCTGATCCGCATCAAAAACGGCAAAATATTTTGTATCGATTGTATTTAAAATATCATTTAATGCTCCGGCTTTATATCCGCGCCTGTTTTCCCTGTGTATGTATATAACCCTATATTTCACACACAATTCCTGTACTGCCCTAGCTTTATCTTTATCAGTTGAGTCGTCCAGTATATACAATACTCCATTTCCAATTTTACACATCTGCTTTATTTTTATAATTGTTTCCTCGAGTACATCTGTAGATTCATTGTAACAGGCTATAAATACTGAAGTTTTGAAGGGAAAATACATACTAAAATAATATGTCACACTTTTTTCATATTTTGATGAAGCAGATACATAATAATACATATATTCCAGGGAATGCATTATGAAAAAACCATTTATAAGAATCAGAAGTGCACTCAATACTTTGAGAATAAAAGTTTTATCCAGAATAACAAGTGATGTTATCAGAAAATAAAGGTACAGACCAATGACAAAAATCGATGTCAATGCAATTATATATGGATTTTTATTCATTTTCTGCCTGCTATTTCCAGCTCTCCATCAACATTAATTTCAAATTCCACTATTCGCCTTGCATCGGCTGTAAGGTTGAATTTTTTTAATATCAGTAAATTTTTAATCTGATTCTCAGTTATAATCTGCCCAATTTCAGCAATACCAGTGAAATAAAGGTCCTCTATGGGATTTGCATTAATATTGTTTATGAATTTTGTACATACTATCACGCAATCCAGATTTCTCAACTCGTTGAAAAGATATCTGATACTTTCCTCACTGCCGTTTACTTCCAGTGGCTCTATTGAGTCTATTACCAGCCTCTTTATATTATATTTTGTTACATATTTTGAAATTTCTGAGATAAATTTGGAGATTTCTTCTTTAATTTTCCACTGGTCCATACCTGTATCGATCCTTGTTAGGGAAGAATTAGAATTCATGATTACAAGGTTCTTTGTATTAACATATTTTCTTATATTAAGATTTA
>JAKAAT010000042.1 GCA_021802205.1 Thermoplasmata archaeon | reverse complement strand
AGGGCCTGCAAGTGACAGACCGAGAATTATCCCCAGTGCATATGAATAAAGGAACATCCTTGTCTATATAATGATGCTATTTTAAAATTATAGTAAAGACATATTTTTTAATACTATATAACCGGCTACCAGATCTTCCAGCCCTATTCCCAAGCATTTGAAAACCGTTTTATTTTTTCTGTATTTTTCCGGATGGATTAAAAATTCTGAAAGTTTTACCACATTGTGCCTGTCTTTTATTTCAGAAATTTCAGAGGATTCCATTTTTGATTGTTCTGGATTTTCCTCCAGGACAGTATCAGAATTTTCCATTACATCATTATCTGCCTCACGGTTCCCCAGAACGTTTGCACCTATCAGGTTAATATGGTAATTATTTCCCAGCATTGAATAATTAAACACAGGCTTTACTGTATCCGTTGCAGATGAAATTACATCTGATTCAGAAAGGCATTCCAAACTTTTTATTGGTTTTATTTTATTCCCGAATTTTTCGGCAAATTTTCTTGCATGTTCAAAGTTTCTTGAATATACATATGCATTCTCAATGTCATAAAACTCTGAAATTGCTACGAACTGTGATTCTGCCTGAAACCCAGACCCTATTACTGTATAGTTTATTCTTTTCTTATTAACAATTTCGGATGTTACCATAGCGGCAACAGATCCTGTTCTGATCTGACCGAGAACATTTGCGTCAATGGCAAACAGTCTTTCAGGATGCTCTGTTTCAAATATTACAACAAAGAATCTGTATCCGTTTTTACCTGCAATGTATGTCTTCAACCCTGCTATTCCACGTTTACCGTAAAATGCGGGCATTGTGCTGAATACAAAATCCTTTCCATATATTCTATCCCTGGGAGAAGAAAATGATTCTTCTTTCCCGCATGAGATAAATGCGTGCCTTAGCTCAGAGACACATTCTTTCACGGAAAGATTCTTTTTAACGTCTGAGTCATTCAGGTAGGTTATCATATTACTGATATCAGTGTTAGTTATTATTAGAACTTTCCGTTAAAGTTGTTTGAGATAAATTTTTAGCCTTCTGTTTATTTGGTAATATCACTGGAAAGATATATATTCATTATATTATAACAAATAATTATGGAACTAACGATTGGATATATATACATGGAGGTAATAAAATGACAAATCCCACCTTTTTTCTTATGTACTACTTTTTTGGGATATTCCTGGTACTTGGAATTTACTTTCTGGTGACATTTATACGTAAGTTTAGAGACCATAAACTTGAAAAAGCAAAGTATGTTGTTCTAGCTGGTGCTATAATAGGATTTTGCGATGCTATAATTATGCTGGTTGCCGGAAAGTTATATAGCCCTTCTTCTATATATTCAATGAGCTATTATAACATTCAAAAGCAATCAAATTTAGTATATCTAATGTTAATATCTTTTATTGTTGAACTTATTCCAATTATGGTTTTGCTTCTATACTTTGCCATTAAAGAAAAACGAAATATGCCCTAAAATGAAAACTAAATTATGTTGCGGAAACAAGTGACAACTGCCATGGCTAATTGGTATATCAAGAATCACCTACTTCGTGAAAATTAAATCTAACGGTACTGGCAGTAATAAAATTGCTCCCAATCAGCTTTGATGCTATAAATATCATCGTATTATTCACCATTCTCTCTATTCTGCATTATAAATTAAACATAATCCGGTTGGTTAAAATTGATTTCAGCACAAATATTATAATGCCACAGCAATCATGCAATATGGCAATACTGCATGGAAATAAAATATACAGTGAAATAAAGGACAGTAAGGATGTATTATTTATATTGCTGGCTGGGACTACAGAAATATCAAAGATACCTGGAATATCTGCGGCAGGGGAGACACCTGAATTGACTGCACTGACCCCGGTGTTGGATTCCGAGATAATATGGTCTGGAAAATGCATAAGCTATGATGTTGTTCCCATGACAGATAATGGAATACCAACACCATCAATCATTACAAGGGCTGCGATTGAAATCTCTGGGATTGAAACGCTCATTGTGGATGCCGGTATGGTAGAGGACCCTAAAATTCCATTTATCAAAACAGGTCTCGGCACTGCATTGAACGGTTCTGAACAAACCGCTCTTCCGGAGTATGATAGGGCACTGGAATTCGGGAAATACATAGGAAATTTAATTGACGGGAGATACAAGCATATATTCATTGCAGAGAGTGTTCCGGGAGGCACAACAACGGCGTATGCCGTGCTTTCATCACTAGGCATTATGGATATGACAAGCAGCTCCATGAAAGATTCTCCAGATAATATTAAGAAGGAACTGGCCCAGAAGGCATTAAAAAGAATTGGTAAAAGAGCAACAGTACCGGAAAAAATCATGGAAACCGGTGATTATATGATGCCACTGGCACTGGGAATTAGCAGTGCAGTTAAAAATTCTAACATATTCTTTTCAGGCGGTACCCAGATGGCAACAGTATTCTATCTTGACAAGTTAATTAATAATGGAAAAAACAGGTATGTGTTCACAACGAGATATATCATGAATGATAAAAAAGACCTAATGGAGAAGCTTGCAGGATCAAATATAATTTATGCAAACACGGATTTCACTGGAATGAGGGGTTTAGAATATTATGAGGAGGGCTATGTTAAGGAAGGCACTGGCTTCGGTGCAGCCTTTGGAATTGCGTCAATTCTAGGAAATAGTAACGATGCAATTTATAAGAGTATTGGAAATGTTTATAACAGGCTTGCTGCAAGACCTGAATCGTAAAACATATTCAACAATTATATTCCTTCTTATCTGATATTATCGATAATATTTGTAAAGGCTTCCATGGACATTGACATTACCCTTGATAGGAATGGTCTTTTCGGGGTAAGATTTTTTACAGGATCCGCAAGGGTTTTTTCCTTGAGCTGGTCAAGAACATTATCAATGTTTCCTATGCCATCGATTAGGCCATTTTCCTTTGCCTGTTCGGCTGAGAAAACCAGTCCAGTGGCTATATCATCCATCTTTTCATCCGTAAAATTCCGTCTCTTTTTCACTTCTTCCCTGAATGCAAGGTAAATATCATTCATTATTCCTGTATAAATTTTATTCTCTTCATCTGTCATGTTTCTGAATGGAGAATTCATATCCTTATATTTTCCAATCTTATTGATCCTCATTTTGATGCCTATATTTTCAAGAAATTCCGAGAAATCCGGGGACATGCTTATAACTCCTATGGATCCTACAATGGAGGTGCGCATGGCAAATATTTTTTCGGCGGAGCATGCAAGCCAGTATGCACCTGATGCTCCAACTCCCTCTATCAGTGCGTATACAGGTTTCTTTTCGGATATTTTTGATAGCTGGTTGTATAAAATTTCAGTTGAATTTGCATCGCCTCCACCGGAGTTTATTACAAGCAAAAGACCCTTTACTTTATTCTTCTTTTCGATATATTTCAGTGCAGGCATATATGAATTCAGCATTCCTCTGTTGATGGTACCATTCAGATTTAAAATGGCTGTGTACATATATTAATATGCATAATCATCTATTTAAATTATTGTTAAGATTCTTGTTATAATTATCCAGTGCCTCTACTGGATCTGGCGATGAGTATATTGACCTGCCGATAATTACATAGTCTGCTCCCAGCATTATGGCACTGACAATATCACCGCCCTGGGCGCCAACTCCTGGGGATATAATCTTCATGCCATCAGAATGTTCCTTCACCTGTTTGAGATAGTAAGGACGGTTTCCAGGCGCAACAAGCCCGTAGACACCGGCTTCGCGTGAAGTTTTTATCAGCTCTTCGGTGATGCTGTCGATATACGATTCCTGTGACATGGAAACAACTGAAAACACCTTCATATTCCCGGCGCTTTTTACAGCAGTTTTTAAGGAGGCAAGTCCTGTGAATGAATGGCTTATTATGCCATAAGCATCGTTATCCCGGACCTTCTCAGTAATCAATCTTACAGTATTGTCTATATCTGCTAGCTTAAAATCACAGATAATTCTAGAATATTTCGATAATTCCTTTACAATCTTGATTCCGTTCTCAAGAATTATGGGCCAATTTACCTTTATGGCAAATACCTTATCTCCAACGGACTCAGCCAAGCTTATTGCAGTATCATGATCATATACATCCAGGGCGAATATAATTCTATTATCCATTGTAAGCTATATATCTGAATCATATAATAATTCTACCTGTATGAATACAATTATATAAAAATGAATAATCAGTACCCATGGACAGGGAAAAATTTATAGAATCAGGAATGATAAAATTCGGGGACTTTACCTTAACATCAGGAAAGAAATCCAATTATTATGTTGATATAAAGGAAGCATGCACGGATCCTGAGACACTATCTACAATATGTGATGACCTTGCCAGAAATACAGTATATGAAACAGTTGCAGGCATGGAGCTTGGAGCAGTTCCACTTATAGTTGGGGTTGCACTCAAAACCGGAAAGAGATATATTATTGTAAGAAAGGAAGAACGCACGCATGGAACAGGCAGCAGGACGGTTGGAAAGGTTGTTCCCGGATCAAGAATCGATCTCATAGAGGATGTGGTAACAACAGGAAATTCCATACTGAAGACAGCCGAGGTTCTCAGGGATGCCGGTGCCATAGTTGACCATGCAGTATGTGTTGTTGACAGAGAATCTGGAGGGTCTGAACTGCTCAAGGAAAACGGAATTAAACTTGTATCTGTGGCAAAAATATCAGAACTTTTATGAAAATGTATCGTCTATACGCCCTATTTCTATGGATGTTGTGGCGTTTCCGACCATTATGCCGTTGCAGTTTGCAAGTATGGAAGCACCAATATAGTAACTCCCGTAGTTTGCAGTTCCGGTTTTAACCTGAACATGGAAGAGTTCGCTGAGATTTTTGATTTCATCCTCTGTTGCTTCAGGGGAGACAAGCATTCCCTTATTATTGAGAACTGCAACGCTTCCTACAGTCTTTACTCCTGCTATTTCGGATTTGATAACCTCCACTCCAAGTGTATCTGCTATAACCTTTTCAGACGATTCTGTAAAGGAAGGATGAACTATAGCAACCTTATCACTGGTTATAATGTTGTTTCCTATTGCATTCAGTCTGTCCTTCAGAAAGACTATTCTTCTTCCATTGAGATCGATTCTTGAAAAGTCATCCATGCCCGATAACCCTGAAACTATTATACCATTAGAATTAAACACTATCATGGTGCCGACCAGGCTGAAGTTATCAACTATGACACCGGCAGTTTTAACCTTCAAAATTTCCTCTATGGAGCTTCTCTCATCCTCTGAAATGTTTTTCGGAACGAATGCAAAATCGTTGAATACCTTTACATAAACTCCGATGAAATCACTGTCAAATATTGATAATTTTTTAATCATAAAATTACGGGAGAATTACTTCAGTTGTGCCATCTTCAAGTTTAATGATTTTCAGGCTTACCTTTGTTGGTATGTGCTCTCTCCCACGCTTCCATATAAACTCATTTACCTTATTATCTACCCATATCATACCGGGCTCAGATTTTGTATATCTGGCAACTGCATCCTTTATTATTTCTATTGCAGTATCTGCTCTTCTTCTTCTGGATGATGCCCTTGCGGACCTCAGTGATATATTTATAAGCTCCTCTGTTGATAATTCATTATTTTCTACCATTGCTAACACCTTAAAGTTTTAAGTTTGACCTTCTCCAGTTCTTCCTCTTCGGATTCTGGGTCATCTTCCTATCTGTTTTCAACATAACCCATCCAGGTACCCTTCTGTTTGAGTTAACGTGTTTCATTAACCTTAATTTTTTTCCAAGCGGTTTGTTTTTACTCATATTCATCTCCTCTCTATTTTTGTTTCCCTTTTAGTTCCTATTAGACGTGATAGTATACCCTTTAATTCTTCGTCTCCTATAACCCTGTTGATTCTTCCCATGCCTGCAAGCTGTATTAACTGGTTCTCCACATTGTTTACCAGATCCGGCTTGACCAGCTTGAGCGTGCTAAGTCTTTCACGTGCTTCAGTGGATAGTATCTGCCTGAGAATCTGCTGCCTTCTTGCCTCTTCCTGCTCCATCTGCTTTTTGCTTTCATCGTCCATCTCATTTTGCTGCTGGGCATTTCTCTGCATTTCCTCGAGTTTTCTCTTCCGGATATTATTTAACTCGTCATCTTCATCCATTTACAACACCAGAGTTAGATATTAATCCAATATTCATAAGATTTGTTATTAAAGGTATTTTTCAAAAACCTTGTCCTTTTCAGCGAGGTTTTTCATTACCTCTTTCGCAGCATTATCCACCAGTGACTGACCCGCAGGTGTGAGTGACCTTCCGATTTTTGTGTCATTTTTTAAATATCCGAGCTTTTCAAGTGCCTGTAGTATATTCCTTACTATGTATCTGCTTCCCTCGACAGGATGGTATCTTTTTGTCCCCCTGTCCTGGCGGCTACCGTATTCCTGACTCAGCCTTGATATGCCTATGCTGCTGTTCAGTGCAACCTTTCTCATTATGGATGCCATTCTTGTGTAGTACCAGTCATCCTGTACCCATGACTTCTCCCTTCCAATGCCATCCTTCAGGTAATTTACCCATTCTGGCATCTTTACATTCTTCTCCTTGAATTCTGATGCAAGCTTACTTAACAATAAATCTGCAGGAACTTCTTTAACATTCACCATATTATCACGATGCAGGTTTATTTATAAACTATTTATAACATTTTCGTTATTTTTAAAAATTTTCGGTTTCATCATCATGAAAATAAGGATAACTATATTGACCGGTAGATCCATGTAAACATAATAAACCATGGAATGAAAAACAATAAGTGATAATCCTATAGCTACACCAATGGATATTCCCAGAAGTATTAAAGATAATATAAAGATAAAGAGCATGGGATATGTACCGAAGGAATAGTAATTAAGATTAGATGTTCCGGGCGGAAGTTTGCTGAGAAGTCTGCTGATATTTACACTTATTATGACATAAAACAGGACGGTAACATCCAGAAACTCAAAAAGATCATATATGGAAGCCTTTCCGGCAATTGCCGCCGTAACAATGACGAATGCTGCGGCGATTACAGAGAAGATAATCAGTCCAAAAATGCTTTTATAAAATGTTATATCACTTTTCTTTACAGGAAGCGAGTTAAGCACCTCTATGCCCTTGCCCTCGACAACTAGAAGGAAAATTGCGTAAAATGATGATACAAATTCAACAAGATAAAGAAGTGAAAAAAATGCGGAATCAAGACCGGAAGTAGTGCCAATAGCAAAGAAGAATGGTATTACAAACAATACAGGAAGAAATATATAAGAAAGATTCTGTGTTTTCCTGAACGTGCTTTTTATATCCTTATTGAGAAAGGCTCTGAGCATGCCATGGGTTTTTACACTTGAAAATATTTTTTCGCTGGATGCGTTTTCTTCCGATGTCATCAAAATCTCATAAATTTTATACCTTATTTTTGTATAGATTAAAAGAATAATCGCAAAGAATAACAGTGACAGGAATAGTTCCAAAATCCTGAAAAGCAATGGTAGCTGGTAATTATAGAATACTATATATTCAGTGTTTATGGGAAAGGCAAAGACCCGTATGTAATATGGTAATGATGATATTGCCGCGCTGACATACCCGAAGTACGCCGGATTCTCCAGTAGAAGATAGAATAAAGCGAGGAATACAAATAACATGAGAATACGTATGACGTTCCTGATTGATGTGTGTTTTTTGACTTTTTTCCCGGAATAGATAAAGAATACTGATGAAATAATGAAGCTGAGCATCATTACCAGGAAAGCATAGAGTAATGCAAGAAAAATTGTCTCATAGTCCCCTGTTAGGATAAAGAAAAATACAGCAGATGGGAGCACCACGAAAATGTATGATGATGCATTGTAAACAAACCATGAAACAAAGGGTACATTGACATTTACCTGTATGGGTATTGATTTTAAAGGTGACATAATATTGTTGTTATAGATAGAATTCAGGAAAACTATTGAATTGTATATGCCTATTAGAAACAGATACAGGAATATTATGAGACCAAACGATGCGAGTGCTGCAATATCCTTTTCCTCAAAATAAACTGAATCCAGTAAAAGGAATATCATGGTAAAAAGCACTGCGTTGGACAAATAAGACATTAAAATGTTTCTCATGAAATATGCCTCTTTATTGGCAGAATTCACATTTTGCTGGAATTTCGGCGTGTCCTTTAATGCCAGATAACGCTGTTCAACCATTATCAATTTGCTTAAAAACAGTGTTTTATTATTCATTTTATTGAATCCCTCAATGAATCGAGAAGATTATCCAGATCTTCGTCCCCTGTCAGCTTCAGGAAAATTCCTTCAAGATCGCTGTTGCTGGAGCCGGCCTCGGCTTTTAGCTGGCTAAGGTCTCCTGTTCCCGCTATATTTCCATTATAAAGTATGGAAATTGTATCGCATACAGTTTCCGCTATTTCCATTATGTGTGTTGAGAAAATTACGGTTTTTCCACTTCTTGTTATATCTTTCAATAATTCCTTTATTATTTTTGATGATTTTGGATCAAGCCCATTCATACCTTCGTCCATAACGATTATCTGCGGATCGTGTATAAGGGCCCCGATGATAGCAACCTTCTGTTTTGTTCCAAATGATAGGGAACCGATGAACTCATTAAGGTATTTCCCTATTTCCAGTGCATTTGCAAATGCATTTATGCGCTCCTTTAAGATTTTGTCATCAATTTTAAATACAGATGCAAGAAAATTAAAATATTCTATGGGTGTCAGTGATTCATAAAGAGCGGGGGTTTCAGGTATGTATCCAGTTATAGACTTTACTGCATCGGGATTACCTGTTACCGAAATATCATTGACAGATACATCTCCGGAGGATGCTGGAAGTATTCCTGCTATGATTTTGAGCAATGTTGTTTTTCCTGAGCCATTGGGTCCCAGAACTCCGTATATCTGACCACCGGATATTGATAAATTTATGCCATTCAGTGCAATAGTGGTTCCATAACGTTTGTACACATTATTTATTTCTATAGTATTCAATACTAGAAACAGTGAAAGATATTATAAATATTTTTGTTGTCAATAAATTTATAACAAAATTATGCACAATTATATTCTTATAGCAGGGATATATGGAATATTATGTGGAATAATTCACCTGCGGTGAATGTAACTGCGGCTGCTGCCAGTGCCAGCAAAGCTGCCCGTAGTCCTGATTTAAGTATAGGAGTATTCAGGGAAAGTGCAACGATCGAGTTTGAAATCCCCTGGGCGAAGAAGACAAAGGTTACAGCCAGCATTACGGCTACATATTTTGAGAAGAATATGAATGGAAGTATGGGTATGACCGCACCTACAATATATGAAAGTGCAGTATTCAGTGCGGAATTTGTTGCCTCTGATGAGTATTGATCTATCATTTTCTGGACACCTTTGCTTTTGGAGAATATATGCTTTCTGTTCAGCATGGCTATTTTATATTCAGATTCTGATTTCTGAGCCAGATAGGCACCCAGGGTCATGCTGAAAGTTCCACTGAGCCCTACAACAACGCCGCTCAATGCAATATCTATGTGGCTGGTGATTATGGCAGAAAGTCCAGCCAGTGTGGCAAGAACCTCTACCAATCCGTCGCTCATACCGTACAGGAAATCCCTGCTTTTCTGAATATTCTTTACACTGCTTGAGATTTTATTTGCAAATATTTCCTCATGCTGCATTTCGGAAACTATAAGCTCGTTAACCTTGTTCCTGTAGTTATCGTCCTGTGTATAGTTATCCAGATATTCCTTGTATTTTTTAATGGACTGATATTCACCGTGCTCCAGAAGATTGATGATCAGGCTTCCACCTATTAAATTTCTCACCATTTTCATGAAAATATATTTTATCTTCCTATAGGATATTTTATTGATATCCACATTTGTTGATTTCAATTCCTGGCCCCAGAAATTTGCGTGCTCATTCTCTGTAGCCGCCAGTTTACGAAAGTTTTCCTTCAACTCAGGGTCCACAGTTTTTCTATAGAGATATGAATAAAAAACCATATCTGTTAATTCATCCCGTAAAAATTTTACCTGGTATTTGGTATTGGTTTCTGTAGCCATATAATGCTATAATATAATTATATAAAAGTCCTTTCAGAAAGTTCGGTATACCTATTGAAATAATAATTTAATTATCTGATGTTTTTAAAATCGGATGGATCATATAATAAATAATCGGCTTTTAACTCTTTATTATTATTTATTTTCTTTGCTATTATTCCATGCCTTTCTATTCTATTCTCATACCATTCAAATTTTTAGCTTTTTCCTTTAAATTCCTCAATATATTGTATACATCATATTCATTCAATTCTTTCCATTTGCATTTATAAAATATTATTTGATTGGTTTTATTTATTTCCAGTATATATGCAGGTGTTCCATCATAACACTGTAGTATTTTACAGTAAGTTCAGGGTCGTTAAAATAAACTAATATCTCAACAAATGGAAATTCTTTTAATGTTATTGTTCGGTTATTCTACCATATAATGGCGATTTATAATCGGATAAATTCTCCATCATCGATATATTAGACGCTGAAAGTATAAGGAATATTTCCATGTTTTTCAATTTATTATCCCAGTAATCCTGCCAAATGGATTGTAGAGATTTATTATTAAGAACGTATGAAAATTCGTCTATGACTATTGTAAATCTTTATCTAATGTATTTTTATAAAGATATTCAAAATGAATCCATGCCATTTATAGAATGTTTAACTATAAAATCATTATTTAAATAATTTCCAAGTGTAACAGAAAACCTTTCAAGTATTAATTTTTCTGATTCATCCCTGCAGGTTAACAGAACTCCTCTATATTTGCCTATTAATCTTTTTATTAATTTTGTTTTTCCCATTCTTCTTCTACCTGTGAGCAAATTCAATTCTGCCTTTGACTCTTTATTGACTGATAAAGCTTGTTCATTCATTTTTTCTATCAATGAAAATTGTATATACTCGAAAGTATATTACTTTAAAGTATATTGATTATAGGATGCCAAAATATATACGTACAATCTAATAATTTTATGTAAATGTCTCAATGAGAAAGTATTTAATTATCTTGCCATTATATATATATGAACAGTAGCGGAGTTTTAAAAGGTGTAAAAATAGTAACAGACCTGCCAGGACCAAAGGCAAAACAGGTAATTGCTGAGGATGAAAAATATCTTGCCACGTCTACTAAATCTTTACCGGTTGTTGCATCAAGAGGCTACGGATGTTACATAGAGGATGTGGATAAAAATGTGTTTCTTGATTTTTCCAGTGGCATCAGCACAACCAACATAGGATATGGAGATGAATATGTCATTTCAAAAGTAGAGGAACAGTTGCATAAGCTCTGGCATTTTGCCGGTACAGATTTTTTTTATGAGGCACAGGTAGAGGCTGCAAAGGCACTGATAGGTGTTGCCCCTGGAAGCCACGATAAAAAGGTATTCTATTCAAACAGTGGTGCCGAAAGCAATGAAGCATCACTGAAACTTGCCAGGAGTTATACAAAACGACCTGAATTCATAGGCTTTATAGGAGGATTCCACGGGAGAACAATGGGGGCTTTAGCATTCACCGCTTCACAGCCTGTGCACCACGAGGGATTTTTCCCTGAAATGAACGGAGTTACACATATTCCTTTCCCTGATCCCTATAGAAACCCATTCAATATAGATGGATATGAGAACCCGGATGATCTGACAAATGCTGTACTGGATTATCTGGAAGACTATGTTTTCAATAGATTCCTGCCATCCAACAGCGTTGCCGGAATACTGGTTGAGCCCATACAGGGAGAGGGCGGATATATTGTTCCACCAAGAAATTTCCACAAAAAGCTCATGGAACTGGCACACGACAATGAAATATTATACATAATGGACGAGGTACAGACTGGATTTGGAAGAACTGGAACCTTCTTTGCATCCGAATACTTTGATGTTGATCCGGATATCATGTCCGTTGCAAAATCCATAGCATCAGGAATTCCAATGGGTGCATCTGTTGTGAAGAGTAAATATGATTTCGAAAAATCTGGTCTCCATTCCAATACATTCGGCGGTAATCTCCTGGCTGCAGTATCCAGCAAGGCAACCATTGAGGAGATCAAAAATAAGGACATGCTTTCCAATTCAAGGGATGTGGGAAACTATCTGAATAAGAGGCTCAAGGAACTCAGTGAGAAATATGATGCTATCGGTGATGTTAGGGGTTTAGGGTTGATGCAGGCAATTGATTTTGTAAAAAACAGGAGAACAAAGGCACATTTCATTGCCCTGAGAGATAAAACAATTGAAAACGCATATAAGAGAGGTTTGATACTTCTCGGCGCCGGGGAGAGCGCCATACGTTTCATACCTCCATTGATAATCAATGAAAAACAGATTGATGAGGCAATTGATATACTGGATGATTCGATAAAAGCAAGCCTATGAATTCAGGTATGAAATAAGCGTTGTCAATGGGAGTCCATCCTCCCATTTCAAAATAAAATTACCAGTTTTTGTTATTTTTTGCTTGGGAAGAAGCTCATATAAACCTCTCATTTTTCCCTTATATATATAATCACTTTCTATTGAAAAGAATCTCCAGAAATCTCCCTTATAATTTTTTAACCTGTATGCATAGGTTATAAAAAGTCCAGAGGAAATACACCTGTTATGCAGCTTGATTGCCTGATCCTGTTTTGTCCCGGATGCTTCACTGAACGAAAGCTGATTTCTTGATGATGATTTCACCTCTATAACAAGGGAATAGTCATCACGGAGGGCAACAAGATCGGCACCGAATGACCCTGCTGCTCTTGCAACATAAAATGGCTTATCCATTATTGTATACACTGTATCCCTTGAAACTGGATCAAGATTTTTTGAAATTCTTTCCACAGTATTCTTTGTGCCATTAAGTATGTTCATTAATTCCCTTTCATATATGCTACCATTCATTTCAATCAATTGAATTAATACTCTTCTTTATATTTTTTAACAACTGCAGCCTCTGTTCTGACCGTATTTCACCATCATTGAATTTTTGTTTTTCGGCTTCATTCTCCAGAATCAACTGGGGTATCTCTGCAGCATGGCCATTTTCATCCAGTGCAACATAGGTAAAGAATGCCCTTGTTGTCACGCTGGTGGTTCCACTGGTTACATTCTCAGACGAAACGTCTATTTCTATCTCCATTGTTGATCTGGTTGTGAACGTAACAAAGGAATGGAGGTGCACTATATATCCCAGTTTAATGGGAGAAAGAAAGAACAGATTGTCTATGCTACCTGTTACCACCTTCATCCTGCTGTGTTTGAATGCAGTTATACTCCCTATATTATCCATCCATTCGACAAGCCTCCCACCATAAAGGTCCCCAAACATGTTTGTATCTGCGGGAAGAACGATAATCTCAGAATGTACTTCGGATTCACTAACCTTTTTTTCCATTATAGTTTATTGCAGATAATTTAATAATCTTATCATATATGCACATTTATCGATGGTTTTACAAATCAATATACCAGAAAGAAAGCCACTGAGTTTACGATGTGGATGAATTTCTGGAATTATATACAAATATTCTATATATAATTAATAATTAGAATATTTTCAGAACTCACGCATGATATA
>JAKAAT010000100.1 GCA_021802205.1 Thermoplasmata archaeon | reverse complement strand
TGAGCCCCTGCAGAAAATACGGCTGGTGTTCAACAGGAACACTTATAGGTTTTTTCAGTGTGCTTGGATTTTTCAAGCTCAAGGTAAAGGATAAAAATGTATGTAGAACATGCAAAACAAAGGATTGTGCTACATCCTGCGAGGTTGGGCTATCCACAATGCCAGGTTCGTTTATAAAAAGTGGCCAGTTCAAAAGCGTAAAATGTGTGGGTTCCGGAGACTGCATTAGAGCATGTCCCTATGGAAATATATATTTTTACGATGTAAGGAATTATTTACGGGAAAAATTTGGGCATAGAAATAAAGAATTTAATAATAGTGAAGAATTTGTAATGGTGAGAAAGAACACAGAACTTAAAAAGTAAATGGTGAATTGAATGAATGTTATTTTATATTATTATTTTGTATTCCAGGTAATTCTTGCTTTTGGAATAATTATAGTAGGTGGAACAGTTGAGGGGTATGGATATGGACTATCGCTTGGAACCAAGTGGCCGTACACAAAGGATATGCCATTGAAGGCAAAAGCAGGTGACCCAGAGGTATGGCATAGAATACTTGCCACATTGCTGGGGATAAATGCGGTAATAATGGTTGTTTTAATACATGGATCACTGGAAATAACAGGTTTAATTCTGGTAATTATAACTGCACTATTGGGCATGGCCACTCTTTACACTCTGGCGGGAAAAGCGCCGTCAGTGGTTCAGGGGCTACATGACATTCTAGCCTATTCAACTGCCCTTACATATCTTTTAATCATTTATCCCGTGGCTGGAAATGTTCTGTCACTGATTTATCACAACATACCTCTGTACTTTTTCTTCGCCGTTATATATATGGGTGGAATGACAACCGGAGAAAGAGGATACCAGAAAGCTATTGGATATTTCAAAATACCCAAAACAAAGGCACAGTGGATCTGGACAATTCATGGCCTGGCGGTATTACTGTTTTTGTTTACACTGATCTTGTTTTTCTTTAACTACAATGTTGCATTGATAATAATCGGATTTCAGATAATAGTAGGCATAATAGTATTTATTTCTGTAAATAAATCAGCATCCAGACCAGGATTCATAGTACCCATGCACCAGTTTTTTACCATATTAATCGTTCTTTCAATCGTATTTCAGCTAAGTGTATTCAGATAAAACTGGTTCAATAAATTTATTTTGATATCAAAAATCTATAGATATTATATGTCTATAATGATCTAAACTCCCATGACAATAATCTATTTTATGGTTTTTTGGATGACCTGCCTCAACTGGCGCCTCAACAGGAGGTCCAGAGTTGTAGGAGGGATATTTAGAATAGATGAAAGTTCCTTTAGCCCGACTTTTTTGGGCACATCAAAATAACCTCTTTCAAATGCCTCTTTCAGTATATATTCCGACTTGATATTTATGTGCCTGCCGTTATATGTTCTGATTTTACTGTCCTTTATATCATATACCTCTTTTAAGGATTCATCTATATGCCTTATTTTATTGTAATTGTTGACATTCATCTCCCAGAATATGTTTCCAGAATAGTCTATCCTCTCAAGTTTTATTTTATTGGTAGGGCTCATGAGCTTACGCCTCATGAGTTCAATCAGGGGGCAGCTTTTTGTTAAAACATTGACTGTTATACAGTTGCTCTCTCTTTCTATTACCTCTACTTCATAGGAATGCGGATAGTTTTCAAGATATGATACGGTCTTATCAAGAAGGTCTTCTGACTCAGCATATATGGCCAGGGTCTCATAAACATAATTATCACGCAGTTCCTGATTAACAATTTTAATTCGCACATTGTAGTCATTTATCATCTGTGATGCGAAACATTTTTCATATTTAAATGAGTACAGTACCTGCATTTCTTATCTGTTAATTATAACCTTATAATTATTAAAGATTGTTGTGGAAGGGTATATTTATGAAATTTTGAATCCGTTTATGTGCATGATTTGACGAAATGCATTCTTTTTTTATACTATATTTGATAATTTTTATTTATTTCTGGATGTAGTATACAAAATGATTTAACAAATAACGAGATGTGGGTATGTATGATGAGAGTATTTGATAGAAAACAGTTCAAAATTCTTTCACTGGTATCGGTAACAATTGGATTAAGAACCCTCGGTCTATTCATGGTATTGCCAATATTTACCCTTTATGGAGAAAAATTCACAGGTTCTTATTTACTTATTGGCATTGCCCTGGGAGCATACGGGATTACAATGGCTATTTTCCAGACGCCGTTGGGAAGGCTTTCTGATCGTTATGGAAGGAAATTGATCATATCAATAGGCATTGTTACCTTTGTAATAGGGAATTTGATATGTGCTGATCCGGTAAATATCTATGGCTTAATACTGGGCAGGCTTGTTGAGGGGGCTGGTGCAGTAAGTTCGGCCGGTATAGCACTGGTACATGAAAGTGTTCCGGTGGAAAGAAGGAACGTATCCGATGCAATTATAGGCATAGGAATCGGTTTTTCATTTATGATCGGCGTTATTATCGGCCCATTATTAACAACAATAGTTAACTATTCATTTATTTTCATCATAGCTGCAATTATAGGAATAGCCTCGTTTATTCCATTATTAATGGTAAATGAAGTAAAAAAGGAGAGAATGTTCAAAATAAAGAGCAAAATTGATTCCAAGCTAGCAGTAATATCCATCATAAGCTTTTTTATCTACTTTTATATGATAGTTTTCTATTTTTATCTACCATTATACTCACTTAAATATTTCCCTGTCAACCGTTTCTATGAGTTTTTGATACCTGTGGTTATTATAGCAGGGATTATAGGGTTGGCTATAGCAAGGCCAGCGGACAAGAACAAGACAGTATTATTTTCACTTGTATCGTTAATAGTTCTATTGGTAAGTATCCCACTATTTTTCTTGAATAATAGGGTGAATGATGTAACATATTTTGGATTAAGCGTCGCAGCTTTCT